>CAMEUH010000053.1 GCA_945938055.1 uncultured Eubacteriaceae bacterium
TACTGCCCCATGATTTTTCGGTGTCTCACAGTCAAGCGGATAATTCCAGTATTCATTATACATTTTAACAATATTCGGTTTCAGTTCATCCCAGCGCTTTCCGTTAATTCCACAGAAAAGCTGAAGGGCGCCGCCAACGTGAACCGCCTGCTTTCCCTGTTTCTTACAATGAGCCGCAAGCGGAAATCCATAGGCTCCGCAGCCGATTAATGCTATATCATAATCAATCTTATCAATCTCATCACACATATACTGCAATGCGTCAAACCAGTTTTGAAAACGTTCATCTTTTTGTCCACCTGCAGACTGTACTGCCTTTGACGTCTTAAATTCACATTCCGGAAGCATCAGTGGATTTTCAAATAACTTCTCCCGGTTCTTAAGCTGACTGCGGATAGACTCTTCAAATGGATGAACAATCAATACCTTTTTCCCTTCCAATGCTCTGGTCCACGGATTTTTTGCATACCACGGTTCCAGGCTTCCAAGCCAGCAGCTCCCTTCCATGTTCACGGCATATTTTTTCACAAAGTACTCTTCCGCACACTGATACCAGACTCCCAGCATGTCCAGCTGCGCACATCCGTCCTTCATGATTTCATTAAATCGTTTAAGAAGAGACTTGTCCTCCGGAAAAAAACCGGCACAGGTGCAAAGCTGCTTTATCACCTTGTCCTCTTTACCAGTCCAGTTAAATTCCGCCGTACGCATGGCAAAAAGTTCCACACTGCCAAACCTTGCTGCCATGAATGGTCTTCCCGAAATAATCTGTTCTGCCATGTAATCAGACGCCGAATTAATATCAAAATAGGGTTTTCCTGTATAATTCTTTTTATCAAAATTGTTGCTGATATCCTTCGGATATACTTTATCCCGATACCGGAATCTTAAATTATAATAAAGTCCCTGAAGCTCCTTAATCATTCTGCCTCCAGCATGAGTACCTTTTCAATGAGTACCCACGAAATCGATTTTATCACAATAAATGATATTCCTTAATAGTATACCACAGGTTTAGAAATAGTAAAAGCACCTATAAATGAAAATCCCTGCCGTAAAACAGCAGGGACTCTGACTCCATTCAAGATGCTATTTATTATGCTTATAAATCTGGAAGTTTACATTATCAAACAACAGCTCATACTCTTTTGGATGTTCATTAACATATGTACGCAGCTGCGTAAAATTGTCCTTAATAAAGAAGAATACATAATCTGACTTTTCCAAATCATTCACATCATCATAAGTATTATAACTGTATCTTTGTGCATTCAGCCACAGAACACGTGGTTTAAAGAACATGACCACAGCATCTTCTTCCGTATTTTCCTTGATAAAATCATATGCCTCCATGGCTTCCTCTGTATATGCAGAATCAATATGCGGCTGGGTATGTATCTTGTAAATCATTCTCAGGCTGAATACCAGCATAAAGCCGCATACACATAGTACTCCGTATCTTAACACATTCATGAGTACTTCTGCTGAAACTTTCTTCCACCGTTCCTGTATCTTTCCAAAAAGCCATTTTGCTCCATAATAAGCAAACATCAGGAAAAACGGATATAACCCAAAGATGTAGCGGATACCGGAAACATACGGAAAAATATACAGCATGACCATGGTACCCAGAACAAAAATGACCGAAATAATCTCCTCATGAAACTTTACAATCATTCCAATAATAATCAGAAGCAGGAGCAGCACACCACATATGATGGCAAGATAATTTCCAACATCAAAGAAATCCCTTAATACCTGTAAATAAAACAGCATGTTACTGAGGGGATATGTTACCGGCATTCCTTCAATAAAGGCAAGATAGTCATTTCCAGCACTTGGAAGCACGGCTTCAATTACAAATTTTCCCACAATAAAAAGAACATATGGAATGACATGTGCAGGAAGAATTATTTTCTTATATGGTGTCTTCTCTACCTGCCTCTTTACAAATGGCCAGAACTTAGAAAGAAGCACTGCCACATGCACACACATCAGGGTTAATATCAGCACAACACCCGAGCTTCTAAGGATGTAGGCCGCAACGGAACAAATTCCAAAAAGCAGGCTCCACAGGTATTGTTTCTTATCTTCGCACGCTATCAGCTCATAAAGTGCATAAATGGCTACCATGGAAAGCATCGCACATGGAATATCCGTTAAAATACTGGTGGACGCTTCCATATAATGCTTGCAGTTAATAAACAAAAGCAGCATGATGACAACATCCCGTGTTTCAAAACGTTTCTTCAGAAAGCGGAAAACCACATACAGGAAAACCGCAAGTGCCACAACACCAACCATTCGGAAGACGATAAGATTGAATCCAAAAATTTTATATAATACAGCAAGAATCAAAGGAAGTCCCCAAGGATATACTGCCGGGCACATTCCAGGAATGGAATTTTCCAGGACAAACTGCATATGGGCAACTTCCACATCTACCGTTCCGTCTACCAATGCCATTGCCTGAGCAATATATTCGCTAAAATCACCACCCCAGTCATGACCATAATACAGATATCCCATTGCCATAATAATAGCCAGAACCGGAATTGCAATACTGATAAGTTTCTCTTTTCCATTGACACAGTTCAGAATTTTTCCAAATTTTTCATTGGCTGCAATATTTTTTAACAACAGACCAATCCCAACACCTAATACCACACACTCAATCACAAAAACTAAAATTTGTTCCATTTCGCAATACCCCATGAATAAAATATATCTAAATTATACACCTACAATTCTACAAAATTCTACAAAAACTTACACGAATCATGTACTATCTTTCATACATTCTCTGTTATATGGGATTTTGCCTTATTTACATAACAAAATCTACGTTATATAATAAGAAATATATTGTTCTGGGAGACATTCAATGAATATTTTATTAATTAATACAACCTATCAGGGCGGTGGTGCAGAAAAAGTTACACGCCAGCTTTTTCACGGCTCCTATCAGGAAGAGATTCACATGCATCTTCTTGTGGGACGCGGGAATCCAGAGGATGATTTTTACGAAATCATCTATGACAAAAAAATCCCTTACTTTTTCTCCCGGGCCTACGGAAAACTTGCTCCTTATCGGAAATACGACCGCTATGCCACAAGACGAATTATTAATACCATAAAAAAACATCAGATTGACATCGTTCATTTACAAAATATTCATGGCAACTTCATGGGAATTGAAGACATTCGTGAAATCAGCCGTTACTGCCGTATCATATGGACTCTGCATGACATGTGGGCGATTACCGGTCATTGTGCTCATGCATTTGATTGCCGCAAATGGATTCAGGGCGACTGCAAGAACTGTCCAAAGCCGGATACCTATCCTGCCATCCGCACCAATACTGCCGGAGCCATGCTGAATACCAAAAAAAGGAGCTTTTCAGGAAATAATATTGTTTTTGTATCACCTTCCCAATGGCTTTACAGCCGTTTTCAGGAATCCGTCTTAAAAAATGAGCATATCGAAGTTATCCACAATGGAATTGATCTTAACCGCTATTTTCCACAGGACAAACATGTTTTACGGGAAAAGCATCACATTCCACAGGACAAACATGTTCTGCTTTTTGCTGCTTCGAATCTGAATTCCCAGTTTCGAAGTTTTGCCCACCTTCTGGATGCCTTGGAACAGCTTTCCAATAAGTCTGACTATTGCCTTCTCATCCTTGGAAACTGTGACGAAAAGATTACTTTCCATAGAGATTTCACAGTTTTTCAAATGGGATATGTACGGGATGAGACAATCATGAATGAATTATATGCACTTTCCGATGTATACGTTACACCAAGCCTTGCAGACAA
Source organism: uncultured Eubacteriaceae bacterium (assembly GCA_945938055.1). GTDB lineage: Bacteria > Bacillota > Clostridia > Lachnospirales > Lachnospiraceae > MGBC120314. The sequence continues at coordinate 3,823 of CAMEUH010000053.1, forward strand.
TTTCCCGTGTACTACCATCGAGAGCTTTGCCTGTGGCACGCCGGTTATTGCATTTTCTGCAGGAGGACTTACCGAACAGATTGATTCCGATACCGGATGGCTTGTAGAATGCGGAAATTCTAATGAACTTGCCAATGCCATTGCCGATGCGTTTTCTAACCCAAAACGACTTTTACTCATGGGAGATAACTGCCGGAAAAAAGCCGAGAAATTTTATTCAGAAGATTTAATGCTTAGAAAATATGAAGAATTATATCATAAAGTGTATAAGGGAGAATTATAATCATGTTAGCACCTGTTGTTGTTTTTGTATATAACCGGGCAGACCATGCCAGCCAGACGTTAAACCACCTGTCCAACAATTTTCTTGCATCCGAAAGTGAATTATTCATTTACTGTGATAATGCCAAAAATGAGAAAGCACAGGAAGCCGTTGATAACGTACGTGCCGTTGTGGACGAATTTGCCCGTAATTCCAATTTTAAGAAAGTAACTGTTATTAAGGCCGAGCAGAACAAAGGGCTTGCTGCCTCCATTATCGGAGGAGTATCCGAAATTTTAGACCGCTATGGCAGGGTAATTGTTGTAGAGGATGATCTTGTGACTTCAAAAGATTTTCTAACCTACATGAATCATGCTTTGGATTTTTACGAAACAAATCCGAAAGTCTGGTCCATCAGCGGCTACTCGTTTCCCCTTAAATCCCTGGAAAAATATCCGCATGACATCTATATGTCACCAAGGGGCTGCAGCTGGGGCTGGGCAACCTGGAAGGACCGTTTTGAAAAGGTTGACTGGAATGTATCGGATTTCAATGAATTTATTAAAAATCCGGAATGCATAAAACATTTTAACGAAGGTGGTCCTGACATGACCGACATGCTTACCCGCCAGGTGAATGGGAAAATTAATTCCTGGGCCATCCGCTGGTGCTATCAGGAAAGCAAGGAGAACATGTTTACCGTATATCCGGTCAAATCCCGCATCCGCAACATCGGATGCGACAATTCCGGAACGAACTGCGTGTCCTCCAATCTGTATGATACGACTCTTATCAGTGGCGATTATTCCTGTACTTTTGAGAATCTTACACCGGATTCCCGCATCATGAAAGAATTCCGGTTGATGTATGATTACTCCAGACTTGGAGATCTAAAAAGAAAGCTCTTCCGTGTTTTCATATGATTATCATATGATTTCTTTTCAGATTTCCAGCTCCTTTTCTTCGACCTTACCGTCCTTAATTTCATAAATCACATCACAGTTTTTAATGGTTGTCAGTCTGTGTGCAATAATCATCATGGTCAGTTTTCCATGCAGACTGTCAATCGCTTCCATAACAGCTTTTTCTGTTTCATTGTCAAGAGCAGATGTTGCCTCATCCAGCACAAGAACTTCCGGCTGTCTGTAAAGTGCCCTTGCAATACCAATTCGCTGACGCTGTCCACCGGATATCCTTGTTCCCAGTTCTCCAACCATGGTATCAAGACCCTCTTCCAAACTTTCCACAAACTCCTTAAGCTGTGCTTCTTCCAAGGCCTTCCATACCAGTTTATCATCAATCTGTTCCGGCTTAATTCCAAATGCAATATTATTCCGAATGGTATCATCCATAAGGTAAATGACCTGTGGAATATAGCCTATTTTACGATGCCAGCCGGACATTGCATCACGGATATCCGTTCCGTCAACCGTGATAGTTCCGGACTGATTCTTTAAGATTCCCAGCATCACATCCACAATCGTGGTCTTACCGGCTCCTGATGGTCCGATAAAAGCAACTGATGTATTTTTTCTGATTTCAAGTGATACATGATCAATAACATTTTTCTCAGCACCCTCATATGCAAAAACCACATCATTTAAACGAATAGCCTTTTCAAAGGTAATGGCTTCTTCAACTGTTGTTTCTTTTCGGTTTTCTGCCTCTTCCATAGCCTTCACTTCATTGTATACTTCTTCCACGGCAACCTTGTTATACATAATAACACCCACATAGGAAGAAATCTTATTCACGGAAGGAAGCAGACGGAATGCTGCCAGTGCAAATACGGTAATAATCGGAATAAAGGAGGATGCCGTGCTTCCCACGGATACCTTTATCGCAACGATTACGAGAATCACCCCAATAACCATTGTTTCCATCATTGGCTTTGGAATTGCATTATACAGACCATTCTTAACCTGATTTTTGGCAAGACCCGCCGCAATATCCCAGAACTGGTCCTTAAAAAACTGCTCATTATCCGATATCTTGATTTCCTTAATGCCGCCAAAAGACTGATGCATGCATTTAATCTGCGCCTCTACATAATCACGATACTGATTTCCCATGCGCTTAAATGCTTTCCGGAATCCTCTCATGAAACCTAATGCAAAAATCCCAAGCACTACTGCCATGGAAATTGCAATGACAGGATCCTTAGAAACCAGATAAATTACCAATGCAAGTGCAACAACACACTCTGACATTAGCTGGGTAGAATTTAACACCGTCACATAAAACATATTCGTATCTGTCTGGACGCTCTTTAATAGTTCCGCACTATTATGATTCAGGAAAAACGGGTATTGCTTTTCCATGTAGCCATTCATGACCTTACTGCTTAAATCCCTTAACCCATAATAAGTAAAGCGGTACTGGAAATTACTTAAAAAAACGACATAAATATTCTTAATGACAAAAAGTCCGATAATCAGTCCGCACATCAGTACAACCAGCGTATCAAATTCCGTTACTCCCGTAATGTTACTAATCAGTCGTACGGTTTCATCCTGCATCATTTCATCCGGTTCCGTTATCATCTGCACAAACGGCATCACCGACGAAATACTTACCAGTTCTACCACAGCACCGATTAATATGGCAAGCATAAGCCAGACTAAGGTTCTTTTCTGCTTTGCATTAAAAACACCCAGCATCATTTTGATTGTTCTCATATCATCTTCACTCCAAATTAATTCATTAATACACTATCAATGGCTTCCACATATCCTTTCGAAACATTTTCAAAGGAGAATTTTTCAATTCGTTCAAACCCTGCCATTCCCATGCGTTTTAATTTCTCTGTATCCATAACCATTGTTTCAATTGCCTTGGCAAATTCTTTCGTATCATATGGGTCAATAATCAGACCGGTAACATCCTTTTCAATCAGGTCCCTGGCACCATCTGCATATTTTGATGAAATTACCGGAAGCTTTGCACACATTGCTTCCAGGGTAACCAGTCCAAAACAATCCTCCCGTGTCGGCAATACAAAGACATCACTTTCTGCATAACATCGATACAAATCCTCTCCCTCAAGGAATCCCATAAAAGTAACCCGGTCTGTAATTCCAAGCTGTTCTGCCTGCTTCATGAGGCGTTCTTTTTCACCACCATCACCTACCACCACAAGGGTGATGGATGCATCCGTCAGGGCCAGTGCATTTAACAAAAGGTCTACACCTTTTCTTACAATCAGTCCACCCACGCAGACCAGCCTGCGTTTTCCCTAATTTTTTTTATCCCGTATATATTTTTCCAAATCCACTGTCAGAAAACTGATGTAACACTTTTCTTCCGGTGCCCCATAAGCAATCTGTGTTTCCCTGGATGCCGTACTGCTTCCGATAAACGCATCTGCCCGGCTGATAATGTATTTTCTGCAAAGTCTTTGTATTCTACTGATATTTTTTTCAGAATTCAGTGTTCCGTCTGTCCAGCTGATGTACTTTACCTTATGTTTACGACACCAATGCATCGCCATGAGAATTGTGGGATTATACTCCATTGCCACTACCACATCCGGCTTTAATCCATCCAGTGCTTTCCCCACACCATAGGGAATATAAATGTCATGCTCATCATAGCGTTTCTTAATCTTAATATTATGAGATTTCAAAAATGTAGAATTCTGAATCCTGTCCTCGTCTGCATGCCACTGTCTGGAAGTATTCCTTACGCTGGAATAAATAATGTGAAATTCATATTTCTTTACATTCTCCTGCAGATAATGAAAAAAATCAACCCTGTACGGAGACGGAATGTTCGTTATGATTACAACTTTCTTCAACATCATCACCTCTTACAAGATTCCCGTCAAAAATTACCCATGCAAGCAATAATGCAAATGGATTAACGGTAGGGTTTAACGGAAACTCTTCCATGAATGCATACACACAAAGTATCGCAAATAAAATCAGTTCTATGTCATAACGTTTCTGATAAAGCTTTCTTAACAGGTAAAAAGCGCCCAGTACATAAATAATCAGCATGACAAGTCCCGAATACAAATAGATGGTTACATAAAGATTATCCACAATCTCCAGAATTTCTCCTGCATTATTCAGCCAGAATTCATAGGTATTACCAAAAAGCGTGAATGGATAAAGCTTTAAATAATAATTCATGATAAAAATTCTTCCGGTCAGTGCATGATTAATTTCATACATAATCTTGGTCTTTCCAAAAAGCTCATAAAGATATGGCAGGAGAAAGCTTAGTAACACCATCACAAACGGAGCAAACGTATAGACATAATATAATCTCTTCTTTACCTTCTCTTTCAGGATAAATTTATCCAGAGCGATGAGCAGCCACATTCCAAAAAATAGCAGATATCCCGTTCGGCTATGGGTAGCATCATAAGTCCAGAACATCAGAATATTGGTCAGCAAAAACTCCTTGATTCCAAGCTTTTCATAACGAATGTATATATAGAGAGCCGCAATGATAAACATATTTACAAACAATACATTAAAATCCGAATATCCATATGTATGATATGCTTCTCCCGTTGCAGCATTAATAACCTGAATATTATCCTGAAAATATCCCATCATGGAACCAAGGACAGCAATCAATGAGCCAATGGCATGTACCACCAGCGTCTTCTTGCAAAGATCCCTGAAATTGATTCCTTTCATTCCCGCAATGGAAATTGCCGCCAGAAAATAAGTCTGCTCCTTTGCCCGCAAAAAACCAATCAGGCTTAAAAGAACCAGCGCAATAACAATCATGAGTTCCGTCGGCTGATATTCCGTATATATGATTTTCAAAGCAAGAAATACCAACGAAATTACAAAAATAATCAAGAACGCCCTATTATTCGAGCCAAGTCCCAATGCCTTGAGTCCTACCATGGTAAGAAAATACATGTAATATGCAATTCGTGCATTTCTATTTTTTATGGTTCTTTCCACTGATACTCTCCATTATAATCAAAAAAATAAACTTAATATTCGTCACAAAATACCGTTTGAATAACCGTCCAGGATCCTGCATGAGCCGATACAGCCATTCCAGTGAACACTTCTGCATCCACGCCGGTGCACGTTTAATGACCTCTGCATGATAATCAAATCCGGCACCCACACCAATCATGACTGCATGTATCTTATCCCGATGATCATACATCCAGCGTTCCTGTTTCGGTGCACCAAGCCCCACCCAGACAATATCCGGCTGTGACTCATTAATCCTGCGGATCATTTCTGTATCCTCTTCCTCTGTTAATGGTCGAAAAGGAGGAGAATACATTCCTGCTATCGGAATGCCAGGATACTTCTTTGGCAGTTTTTCTGCAAGAAGCTGTAATGTTTCTTCCTTTCCACCATAAAAATATTGCTTTAAAGGCATACGCCCGGACAATGCAAAAATTTCTCCCATCAAATCCGGTCCTGTTACACGCTGTGCATCCAAAAATCCCCTTTTTCTGCTCACTACTGATAATGGCTTCCCATCCGGCAAAGCCATCGCTGCACTGTTCTGAATACGATTATAGGATTCATCATCATGCGACATTACCGTCGTGTGAACATTGGAAACACAGATATAACTTCCTCTTAAGGCCTCCAGATTTTCTATTATATACTCTACTGTTTCCTGCATGGATGTGACATTAATATTGGTGTCCAGAATCCTGCAATATCTCAATTCTTTTCCCATACCAACCTGCCTGAACCGATTTTATTCATAAAGTATCTGATAATACCGATAATTATCCGTATCACCACAATATCTGCAGCCAAAATCCTCCGGATTCTGGACCAGCTTATGATAATCCATATTAAAGATAATGTTATTGACCTCGTATTTTCTTGCAAGTTCAATAATCAATTTCACATCCGGTTCTTCTTTACACATTTCCTCATAAATGGTCTGAATCTCCGGCGACTCAATTCCAGACATGTATCCTTCCGCATCTCTTCCATAGAGCAGACGATAATGTGATGAATACTGTCTCATGGAGCAATACAATTCATTCGGTACAATAATGGTTGGATACCATGAATCCGTTGAATAATGAGCTATATTATAACCTATTTCCTCCACAGCCTTCGGAAGCTTGTACCAGTTCTTGCGAAAGGAAAAATTATCCCGTGAATAAATAAATTTTCCTCCGATAACAATCAGAACCAGTACCATTACCAGACACCAGAATGACTGGAATCGCTCCTTAAAGGAAAAAATAATCCTGGTTGCTACATATGCATTGATAATCGTTGCCGGAAAAATCCACAGAACTCTCCAGTATGTTCCAAAAAAATATTTATAATACATGGTTTTGATAAAAAACGGATTAAAGAAAATAAGCAGTAATACTGCCGGAAAAACAGCCAGAACTGCCCTCTTTCTTTTGTCCTTTACCAACAAATATATCATTGCCGCATAAGCAAAATAAACATACAATCCGCTTCCAACAAATTTTGCATATTCCTGCCATGCCGCCAGTATTAATTCAAGCATAATCGTTTCCTTTTACCATCAGATAAATAATTTTGCACCAAATGCATACAAAAAACCATAAATAACACATGGAATCAAAGCAATCCAGAGACTCACCATACCCTTAAGATTCTTCTTCGCCACGGCATAAATCAATGAAATAATTCCCCAGAACATTGCTGTGAGGATAATTCCAAATCCCGACGTGAGGCACGCACCACAACAAGTCATGGCAATCACGGCATACTCACGCCATGTTCCACTTCCCTCACTTTGAAATAATTCCAACGCCAGCATAACCTGAATTGGAACGAAAATTGCAGCATACAATGCCTTTCCCTGCCAGATTCTAAAAAGCAGGAACGCACCCGCATTATAAACCGAATATCCGCTAAACAAATGAATGGCACTAATCAGTCCAAGAAAAATCAGCCGTTTCTCGTCCCTTTTCTCTTCTTCTCCAAACAGACAGCCTGCCAGGAGCCAATAGACCGCATATGCCAGTGGAATGAAAAACAACGGGACAACACTATGCATGAAGATTGCAGGATGAATCATGGTAACCTTGCTAATCACTGCCCAGAACATAATCCATGGCGACACCATGTCTTTAAAGACCTCTGATACCCGGCTATACATCATTTCTCCTGTTACCGGATTTTCCTCAAACATCATGTCCTTTTCCACTGCCGCAACCGCACTGGGAACAAATCTTGCATCGTCATCATCCACATGTTCAAAATAGCACAACATAAAACCCTGCATCAGGATACTAAGAATTACCAAAAGTCCAAGAAGTCCTTTCTTCCTAATCTTAAGAGGAATTCCTTTGACCTCTTTCAGAAGATTCTGCAGATTCTTTGATATTCCAGCTATCAGCTCTGCGACAATCAGCGCAACATACGTATAAAATAACGTATGAAATGCACAATCTCCAATAATCATTGGTACTGCCATTAACTGCAGCTGTGCAAACATCAAAACAATTCCAAATACCCAGTCCGCCAGCAAATGTCCCCTAAATCGTTCACCCATATATCCGGTAATCATTCTTCCCAAAACCACCGGTACCACGATGAACGAAATGATAACCAGAATGCCCTTTAAAACTATCATTTATTTTTCCCCATGTTTCCTATTCCACGTAAATTAATCCAAGACACTCAATATGATTCTCCCTGAAATTATATTTGAGCTTGTCCACTTCTGCTTCATGAACATGACCACAGCTTGCCACAACAATCACCGTATCACAAACCGTACTAAGATTCAGTCCTGCTGCTGAAGTTGTAATCGCCGGGCAGTCAACCAGCACATAATCAAACTGTTCCTTTAGCTCAGAAAGTGCTTTCGGCAGTGCATCATTGGTAAATAAATCCATATCCTCCGGTGCTGCCTGTGACCACACAATTTTCTTAACAGAATCCTTTTCTGCATTCTGAATCATATCCTTAACCTGTTTTCTGCCAAGGATATACTGGTATAAATCATTTTCTTCCACAACCTGCCCGTCAGCGATTTGAATCACCACAGCACTCTTTCCATTCACGGCAAGATTACCTGCCAGTTCCTCCACCGTCTGCTTCCGATATTCATAATCCGTTGCCGACACCACGGAAAGAATTTCTGCTTCTTTCATTCGCTTAATGATCCGCTTGTATTCTTCTTTATCCTTTCCATCCTTATCCACACTGCCAAGTAATGAAAGTCCATAACACTGAAGCACTTCATTTTTCGTTCTTAAAACAGTACTAATCAGAACATAAAATACAACTGCAACAGCGCCGAGAACCACACCTATGATTCCACCCAGAATGCCTTGCTTAATCACGTCCTTCTTGGTTATCCGCTTATCCTTTCCTTCCTCCAGGGTAATGGATTTTTCCAGGACATACGCCTTGGCATGCGGTTTATCAATTAATACAATACTGTCTTTTCCAAATTTTTCTTCAAATATCTCAAATACAATTTCACATAAATCTTCCGTAAGCCCAACCACCGTTTCCTGATTCATGCCGATGAGAGAACCTTCCACACTGATT
>CAMEUH010000054.1 GCA_945938055.1 uncultured Eubacteriaceae bacterium
GAAGTAATCCGCGATAAGTATAATCTGGTGTAATCCGGTTATTGCCGGAATTCCTGCAGTATTCAAAACATTCAAACAGTTTCTCCTGTCCTTCTTTCTCAAAAAAATGATTGGAAATGTAAATGATAATCCGTTCATAAGGCATACAAAAAGAAACGGCAGGTCTGTGAATGTCTCCGGCCCTTACCAGTACAACATCACCGGGATTGAGTGAATAATATTTTCCTTCAATATAATAATTTACACTTCCATTCAGAAAGATAAGAATTTTATGGAAATCATGATAGTGTAACTCGTATTCCCGTTCCTTTGTGTCATTTAAATAGAAAATCCTCAGATCTTCATTTAAATATCCTTTTTTCTCGAATTGCTCCATAAAACCATAAAACCTCCTGCAAGTAATAAAAAGCATTTTATGAAAGAATTATAACATAATATTGATATTTATTCAAAAAAATGTTTTGTATAATAGGATTAAGAGAGAAGAAAAGAAGAAGAAAGGGTGGGATATTTTATGAGATTGGAGAAGTATCAGGGACTTGGAAATGATTATCTGGTGTTCGACAGCAGGAAAAATAAAGAAACCATGAATGCAGGTATGGCAATGAAGCTGTGTGACCGGCATCTTGGATTTGGCGGGGATGGAATTCTGGAAGGAGACTGTGTGGAACAATCAGGAAGGCAAGGCACTGGTTTTCGGCTAAGAATTTATAATCCGGACGGAAGTGAAGCAGAAAAGAGTGGAAATGGCGTGTGTATCTTTGCAAGATATTTAAAGGATGCAGGGTATGTGAACGGTGATGAAGTAACCATTCTTACGAAGGGTGGCCCGGTAACCGTAAAATATCTGGATGACATGGGCGATAAGATGGAAGTATTTATGGGACGGCTGAGTTTTGCAAGCAGAGATATCGGTGTTATCGGAATCGGTGATACGGTCATTGATAAGACCGTTACATTTGGAAAGGAAGACATGCGCTGCACCTGTGTGTCGGTTGGCAATCCGCACTGTGTCATCCTTCTGGATGAGGTTTCGAAAGAAAGAGTATGCCGGATTGCAAAACACACGGAATATGCAAAATGCTTTCAAAATGGTGTGAATACCCAGATTGTAAAGATTCTGGACCGTAATAACATTCAGATTGAAATATTTGAACGGGGTGCAGGATATACCCTGTCTTCAGGTACGGGAGGCTGTGCTGCTGCAGGAGCAATGTACCGGATAGGACTGGTGGATTCGGACGTAAATGTTCACATGCCGGGAGGAACATTAAGAATTCATGTAACAAAGGATTTGGATGTGTACATGACAGGGACAGTTGAGAAAATCGGAAGTGTCCTTGTGGATTAAAAAATAACCCTTGAAAAAGTAGGCTTTTCCAGTTACAATATAATGTAAAATATTATGAGCAATGAGAGGTTTGTACTTATGGAAAAGACAATGGATAAGATTGTTGCATTAGCGAAATCAAGAGGTTTTGTATATCCGGGTTCTGAAATTTATGGTGGTCTTGCAAATACCTGGGACTATGGTAATCTGGGTGTCGAACTTAAAAATAATGTAAAAAAGGCATGGTGGCAGAAGTTTGTACAGGAAAGCCCGTATAACGTGGGCGTGGACTGTGCAATCCTCATGAATCCACAGACATGGGTGGCCTCCGGTCACTTAGGAGGATTTGCAGACCCATTAATGGACTGTAAGAGCTGTAAGGAAAGATTCCGTGCCGACAAACTGATTGAAGACTGGTGCGGTGAAAATCATTTTGAAGTAGAGGAAGCGGTGGATGCATGGTCCAATGAACAGATGGAAGGATTTATTAAGGAGCATGAAATCTGCTGCCCTTCCTGTGGCAAGAAGGATTTTACGGAAATCAGACAGTTTAACCTGATGTTTAAGACATTCCAGGGCGTTACTGAAGATGCCAAGAATACCGTTTACTTAAGACCGGAAACGGCACAGGGTATTTTCGTAAACTTTAAGAATGTTCAGAGAACTTCCCGTAAGAAGGTTCCGTTTGGTATCGGACAGATTGGTAAGTCTTTCCGTAATGAGATTACACCGGGTAACTTTACGTTTCGTACAAGAGAATTTGAGCAGATGGAACTGGAGTTCTTCTGTAAGCCGGGAACAGACCTTGAGTGGTTCCGGTACTGGAGAGAATTCTGTATTAACTGGTTAAAGAGCCTGGGTATCAAGGATGAAGAAATGCGGGCAAGAGACCATTCACCGGAAGAGTTATGTTTCTACAGCAAGGGAACAACGGATATCGAATTCTTATTCCCATTTGGCTGGGGTGAATTATGGGGAATTGCAGACAGAACGGATTATGATCTGACACAGCATCAGACGGTATCCGGTGAAGATATGTCTTATTTTGATGACGAGACCAAGGAAAAATATGTGCCATATGTTATTGAACCGTCTCTTGGTGCAGACCGTGTTACACTGGCATTCCTTTGTTCTGCATATGATGAAGAGGAGATTGCAGAAGGTGACGTAAGAACCGTCTTACATTTCCATCCGGCAATTGCACCGGTTAAGATTGGTGTGCTTCCGCTTTCCAAGAAGTTATCCGAAGGTGCTGAAAAGATTTATGCAGAGCTTTCCAAGAAGTACAACTGTGAATTTGATGACAGGGGCAATATCGGTAAGAGATACAGAAGACAGGATGAAATCGGTACTCCGTTCTGTGTTACCTACGATTTTGAATCCGAAGAGGATGGTGCTGTTACCGTGCGTGACAGGGATACCATGCAGCAGGAGAGAATTAAGATTGAAGATTTAAAGGCTTATTTTGAGGATAAGTTTACATTTTAAAATCACGTGGTAGTGGCAAATCACACCCCGTAAGATGTGCGCTGCCCATTGACATGGAATTGTCTTGGACAGCGGTCGTTTTGCGGGGTGTGAATTGTTGTGGGGATTTGGTTTGTAAAGAGTGTTCTGACAGGTCTGGATTTGTAAGGTTGATTGTGGTTGGGAGTGTGAAACGGGATGATTTGTGAAAAGTGTGGAACAGAGTTTGAGGGACGTGATTGCCCGAATTGTGGCGCACTGGCTATTTTTGTAAAGGAGAATGAATATCAGGAACGAAAGCAGGAGTGGGAGGAAGAAAATACTCCAAAGGAAGAGACTGCAAAGAAGTTTGCTTTTCCTGAGATTCATGTGAATCCGGTTGTAGTGCGCAGATGCGTTGTGGCAGTTGTGGCACTTTGCGTGCTGGTGGCAGTCATTGCAGGAGCCGGAAGCCTTATCAGGGGATTTTTAAAGCAGGAGCAGTATCTTCTTGTAATGGATAATGGAACGATTATGAATTCAGATGGCAGGGGATTCGAAGTATTTTCGGTTGACAAGGCTGTCTTTTCCAGAGATGGTAGTTATGTATATGCAATGAAGTTTTTAACGGATGGAATACCGGGAGAGGTGCTTAATACCTGTGTCAGTCCATCAGGAGCGTATGTGTCGGTTATTTCCATGGAAGTATCAGAGAGTGCTGATGAGGCTACATATTCTCTATATCTGGTAAAAAACGAAACAGATGCGGTCCCGGAACTGATTCAGACAGGGAATTGTGAACTTCGGATCGTAGAAGTTGGTAATTCCGGAGCAGTTTATTATGAGGAAGCGGAAATCGGAGCATATGAGGTGGTGTTAAAGACCTTTCTTTACCGGTATCAGGATGGAAAAAAAAGGTTGATGGCAGAAGATGTCCAGCAGTATGTTTCCTGTGAAAAGGAAGATGAATTTATTTATTATGACCGGGACATGCAGGCTTACCGATATTCACAGGGCAGGGTAGTCATACTAAATGAGGGAAAATGCGGATATGAATATATTCTCACATCGCAAGGAGATATCTATTATCTGACACCGGACGGCAATCTGTACCGGGAAGGGCAAAAAGGTTCACTTGACCAGAATGTAACCACGGGAACCCTGAGGGCAGTAGCGAATTCCTCCAAGGTGTCCTATGTGAAGAATGGTTCCCTGTATTGTTATGAAGACAGAATGAAAGCACCGGTTGAACTGATATCCGGGTATGATTCCGGTGAGAGTACCGTAAGGATTCTGGAACGGCATGGGAAACTTTATTATTCTTATGGCGGAATCCTGTATGAAAAGAATTCTTCCGGAAAGGAATTGTCGCAAAAGGAAGGAATTCAGAATGTGTATTTCCAGAAGCGGTAAAAATAAAGCATGTAAGTTTCTTAGAAACCTGCATGCTTTATTTTTGATTTGCTATAGTTATTTTTAGGATTTATTTATGTGAGTATCATATCATTTGAAGTATCATTTGTAAAATATTTGTTAAGTTGGATTATCATACCTTAAAAGTATGATAATAAACTTTTGTATATTATATACAATTCTGAATATATTAAATGGTAGAAGCTGGAAGAAATTTGATATTTTTTTCACATTTTCACAATAAATTAGAGAAAACGTTTTTGCATCTAAAGATGTAAAACGCTTGAAAATAAGGATTTTTCGGCCTTGAAAGTGCTTTCATCTTTTTGAATAAAACTTTGTATAAATTCACGTACAATTTTTAGTAGACGAAAGGAAAGGATATTGTTATAATATTAACGAAATAAAGAGCTCGGATATTAATAAAATTTTTGGAGGTATATTCAAATGGCAAAATGGGTGTATTTATTTAAAGAAGGAAATGCATCAATGAGAAATCTTCTTGGTGGAAAGGGTTGTAACCTGGCAGAAATGACCGGACTTGGAATGCCGATTCCACAGGGCTTCACGGTAACAACGGAGGCTTGTACGGATTATTACAATGACTGTAAGCAGATGTCTTGAGAAATCAAGACACAGATTTTTGATGCGCTGTCATGGCTGGAGAAGGAGAACGGCAAGAAGTTTGGGGATACCAATGACCCGCTTTTAGTTTCTGTCCGTTCCGGAGCAAGAGCATCAATGCCAGGCATGATGGATACCATTTTGAATCTTGGTTTAAATGACGTGGCAGTGGAAGGATTTGCGGCAAAAACCGGCAATCCTAGATTTGCATATGATTCTTACAGAAGATTTATTCAGATGTATTCGGATGTTGTAATGGAAGTTCCGAAGTCTTACTTTGAGAAGATCATCGACGAGATGAAGGAAGCAAAGGGTGCACAGTTTGATACAGATCTTACGGCAGAGGACTTAAAGGAACTGGCAGAGAAGTTTAAGACAGTTTATAAGGAAGCAATGAATGGTGAGGAATTCCCACAGGATCCGAAGGAACAGTTGATGGGTGCCGTTAAGGCAGTTTTCCGTTCATGGGATAATCCAAGAGCCATTGTTTACCGTAGAATGAACGATATTCCGGGTGACTGGGGTACTGCGGTAAATGTTCAGACCATGGTATTCGGTAACAAGGGGAATACATCCGGTACCGGTGTTGCATTTACAAGAAATCCATCCACCGGTGAAAAGGGTATCTTCGGTGAATATTTAATTAACGCTCAGGGCGAGGACGTAGTTGCCGGTGTTCGTACACCACAGCCGATTACCCAGCTTGAGAAGGATTTACCGGAATGCTATGCACAGTTTATGGAACTTGCAATGAAGCTTGAAAATCATTTCCATGACATGCAGGACATGGAATTTACCATTGAGGAAGGAAAGCTTTACTTCTTACAGACACGTAACGGTAAGAGAACAGCTCCGGCAGCTATTAAGATTGCCTGTGACCTTGTGGATGAAGGACAGATTACGGAGGAGGAAGCAGTGCTTCGTATTGAAGCAAAGTCTCTGGATCAGCTTCTGCATCCGACCTTCGATGCAAAGGCATTAAAGGAAGGCGAAGTGATTGGTTCTGCACTTCCTGCATCTCCTGGTGCGGCTGCAGGTAAGGTATACTTTACGGCAGATGAAGCAAAGGCAGCCGGAAAGGGCGGAAGAGGCGAAAGAGTCATTCTTGTCCGTCTGGAGACATCACCGGAGGATATCGAGGGCATGCATGCTTCCCAGGGTATCTTAACTGTCCGTGGCGGTATGACATCACACGCAGCCGTAGTTGCACGTGGTATGGGAACCTGCTGTGTATCCGGATGCGGCGATATTAAGATTGATGAAGAAAATAAGACATTTGAACTTGGCGGATATACATTCCACGAAGGAGATTATATTTCACTGGATGGTTCTACCGGTAAGATTTACAAGGGCGACATTGCCACAAATGAAGCTGAAATTGGCGGAAACTTTGGAAGAATCATGGCGTGGGCTGATAAATACAGAAAGCTTGGTGTAAGAACCAATGCAGATACACCGGTTGATACCAAGAAGGCAGTAGAACTTGGTGCAGAAGGTATCGGTCTTTGCCGTACAGAGCATATGTTCTTTGGTGAGGACAGAATTCCAAAGTTCAGAAGAATGATTCTTTCCGATACGGTTGAACAGAGAGAAGAAGCATTGAAGGCAATCGGTGAATTCCAGAAGGCAGACTTTAAGGCAATGTATGAGACATTGGAAGGAAGACCAATGACCGTAAGATATCTGGATCCACCTCTTCATGAGTTCGTTCCAACCGAAGAAGAAGATATTAAGGCACTTGCTGATGACATGGGACTTACGGTTGCTGATGTTAAGGCAAAATGTGATGCACTTCATGAATTTAATCCAATGATGGGACACAGAGGATGTCGTCTTGCCGTAACTTATCCGGAAATTGCAAGAATGCAGACAAGAGCCGTTATGGAAGCTGCCATTGAAGTATCACAGGAGAAGGGTTACGAAATTGTTCCGGAAATCATGATCCCGTTAGTTGGCGAAGTAAAGGAATTAAAATATGTGAAGGATGTTGTTGTTGAGACAGCAGAGGCTGTTAAGGCAGAAAAGAATTCTGACATGAAGTATCACATCGGTACCATGATTGAAATTCCAAGAGCTGCCCTTACGGCAGATAAGATTGCAGAAGAAGCAGAATTCTTCTCATTCGGTACCAATGACCTTACACAGATGACCTTCGGTTTCTCAAGAGATGATGCCGGAAAGTTCCTGGATTCCTACTATCAGGCAAAGATTTACGAATCCGACCCATTTGCAAGACTTGACCAGACCGGTGTCGGCCAGTTAGTGGAAATGGCAGTAGAGAAGGGTAGAAAGACCAGACCAGAGCTTAAGTGTGGTATCTGTGGCGAGCATGGCGGTGACCCAAGTTCCGTTGAGTTCTGCCACAAGGTAGGTCTCAACTACGTAAGCTGCTCACCATTCCGTGTGCCGATTGCAAGACTTGCGGCAGCACAGGCTGCAATCAACAATAAGTAAATTTTTTAGCTTGCTTTAATAAGAATTTACACTCCCCGTATCAGTGGAAGGACTGGTATGGGGAGTTTGTGTAACAAATATTTCAGGCTACATCTGTAACGAGTGCCTTTGATACGTAAGAATGTGAGGTAAAAATGCCACAATTTAATGATATGTTGGAACTAAATATTGGACTATTGGTTTTCTCGATTCTTGTGACATTCTTTATTTTACTTGGATGCGTCGGATACAGGAGCAGGAATCTTTCCTACATGAGAAATTTCATATGGATTGTATGTATGAACCTTGTGATGCAGGTAGGGGAGAGCGGATTATGGATTATGAAATTAGGCTTTGAAAATGTATGGCTGACAAAGATTTTCGCTTTCTTTTCCTATGGTGGTGGTACGGTGATGGCATTCTTTTATCTGATCTGTATTCTTAGCTTTGTCAAAGAAAGAGGAGCGACTGACGTATCCTATCGTCCGGCAAATATCGTGATGATTGCCTGTGGAATTTATCTCTTACTTGTATTTCTATCGATGTTTAACGGAATGATATTTCAAGTGGATGCGTATGGAAATCTTACGGATGGTCCTAATTATTGGGTTTCATGGTTGTTTGATCCGATTACATTAATCATAGTGTTTTTTGTAGTGTTGCATTATCGAAAAATACTTGGCAGATTTTTATCTATAGGGATGCTTGTTTTTTATTCGGTTTCACTCATAACGATGGGATTACAGTCCATCTGGTATCCTGTACCGGAGCTTCTTGTGTGTACTCTGGCACTTCTTTTGTTGTTTATGCTGTTTTATTTGGAAATGGCAAAAAAGCTTGTGGAGAATGAAAGAGAATTGATGCAAAGCCAGATGTCTTTAACAATCAGTCAGATTCAGCCACATTTTTTGTATAATACATTGTCTACCATAGCGGAGTTATGCCAAAAGGATTCGGCGATGGCAGAAGAAGTGACGAATCATTTTTCTTTATATCTTCGTGGCAATCTGGAACATATGGGTGATTCGTTTCCTATTGATTTTTCGAAAGAACTTAAGCATGTGCAAACGTACCTTTGGATAGAGAAGATTCGATTTCAGAATGACCTTCAAGTGGTTTATGATATTCAGACAGAGGATTTTCTCATACCGGCTCTGACGGTGCAGCCTTTGGTGGAAAATGCGGTAAAGCATGGTATGATGGGAAGTGAAAATGTATGCACCATAAAGATTTGCACGAGATGTGTAAATGGTGGTTATCAGGTAATCATCGAAGATGATGGTTGTGGATTTAATCCGGATGAGGTAATAACCGACAAAAGAAAGCATGTTGGTATTGACAGTGTAAGAAGCAGACTAAAATATATGGTCGGTGGTACATTAACAATTCGCAGTGCGCTTGGAAAAGGAACCAGGGTGGTAATTGAAATACCCGGGAAGGAAAAAGGATGAGAATACTGGCAGTAGACGATGAAATATTAATGCTGGAAAGATTAATGAGATGTATTAAAGAGGCTGCTCCTGATGAGGAACTGATTTCTTTTCAAAAATCAACCGAGTGTCTTTCCTATGTAAGTAAGCAGCAGGCGGATGTAGCGTTTTTAGATATTCGTATGCGAATGATGGATGGAATGGAACTGGCGAGACAGATAAAACTTCTGCAACCGAACATGAATATCATCTTTACTACAGGCTATAGTGATTACATTTATGATGCTGTGTCAGAGATTCGGTGCAGCGGTTATATCTTAAAACCGGTCACCACCGAGCAGATTGCAAGAGAGCTTGAAAACTTGCGACACCCGATAGAAGACAAGCCAAAGGCAAAGATATATATGCAGTGTTTTGGTAACTTTGAGGTATTTGTGGATGGAAAAGTACTCCCGATTGAACCTGCAAAGGCGAAGGAACTTTTAGCATATTTAGTTGACCGCAAAGGAGCCATGTGCAGCAATGCAGCGATTATAGCGGCCCTTTGGGAAGATGACGGTAATCATTATTCCTACCTGAAAAAATGCAAGAAAGCACTTGTATCTTCCTTGACCCAGGCGGGCTGTAAGGAAGTGTTAATCAGTCAGAGGGGAAGCATAGGCGTTGACAGAGATGCTTTCTCCTGCGATTATTACGATTGGTTAGAGGGGACAGCAGGTGGCATCAATGCCTATCGGGGTCAGTATATGGCACAGTATAGCTGGGGAGAAATAACCAATGCGTCACTTTCGATATAATTATGACACAAATATTATATGTAAAATAAATATATAACAAATGCTAATTAAATCAAAAATAAAATGGAATTCTATTGACGCATAAAGAGAGCAAGGCTATAATAAAAATAAATAATTATGGGGAGAATAGAATGATTACAGCGATAGATTTTTCTGAATATGAACTCAATGGAAAATATTATGGTGGATCCGAAAGAAAAGAAGGCATTTCTATTGATGGAGAGGACTATATGATTAAATTCCAAAAACAAACTGCATTTGGAAAGAGAAATAATCATATATCGGAGTTTATTGGTTCTCACATTTTTGAGATATGTGGGATAAAGGCGCATAAAACATACCTCGGGTACAGAGCAGGAGAAGAAGTAGTTGCTTGTAAGGATTTTAATGTTCAAGGTAAGCAGTTTGTTCCTTTTAATGATGTTGGAGAGAGTACGTTAGATCAGGATAAAGAGACATATCAGTATGATTATGAAGACATCATGCAAATGTTACGTGATAACTCGAAGCTAACGAATGTCTTGGAGACAATTTCAATGTTCTGGCGAATTTATATCATGGATGCGTTACTTGGCAATTTCGATCGCCATGGAGCAAACTGGGGATTTATAAAAGAAAACAACAGTTATTCTTTGGCTCCGGTATTTGATAATGGTTCTTGTCTGTTTCCTAATTTAGTGGATGAAGCAGAGATGAAAGAGATTATCGAGTCAGAAGAGGAAACAGATAAGAGAATTTACAAGTTTCCTACATCACAGGTAAAGCTAAATGGAAAGAAGAGCTCTTATTTTGAAGTAATTAATAGTTTACAATTTGAAGAATGTAATGATGCTTTGCGGCATGTAATGTTGCAATTAGATATGTCTGAAGTTAATAAGCTGATTGATGAGACACCATTGATTTCGGAGGTTCAAAGGGCGTTTTATAAGCATATGTTGACTGCACGATATAACAAGATTCTGCTAGCTTCCTTCGAGAAATTAGGTTAAGAGGTTATTGAAATGAAAGAAATAGTAACACGTGGAGATATTTGTTTAAAAGATGATTATAACCTTACATATAAGGTTGCAGATATAAATTATACCGAACGGGAAGATGAGAGTTTTGTATATGAAATAAATCCTAACTACAGTGTAATTAGTCTTTTAGACACAAAAGATTTCCAAGGAATACCGGGTCTGGATTTAGATCTTAAGAAGAAATCCTATATCAGAGAAAATGTTATTCCGGTTTTCATTAGCGAAAGAACTCCGGCAAAAAATAGAGAGGATTTGTGGACGTTGCTAAAAGAATGTGACATGCAATATCTAAATCAGTTGGAGTGGTTGATTAGAACGCATACACAATATTCCGGAGATAAACTTTTTGTTAAGCGACCGGAAGATAAAACGATAGAGATAGATTCAATCAGTAATTTGGGTAATCGTAGTGCTGTAATATGTCGTAAGATGTTAGAAACAATTTGTTACGGCAATGAGGTGATATCACCATCGTTCATTATTGATGATAGAAATCGAAAGCAATATTTTGATTTATTATTGGCATTGTATAGTACTGAACGTAAGTTTCTGGATTCCCAGAGAAGTATTGGAATTGCAAAGTCTGCAAAGAATGGGAATTACAAGGGGCGTACAAAAATAAAGATTGATAAGCTTGTTGCACAAGAAATTTTCATGGACTATCAAGCCAAGAAGATAAATAGCACGGAGGCTGCCAGGAAGCTTGGAATTAGTAATTCTACATTTTTGAGAAGATATAGAGAATATGTAAATATGCATCAATAGAATAACAATTATTTATGAACTTCCGCTGAAATCATTGGATAAAATGCGACATGTCTACTTTTCTTGACTAGTACATCTTGAAAGAGCGTATATTTTATCTACAGGAAATGTTGAAACAGAAGGAAATGTGATATATCTTCCCATATATATGTGCTATCTTTTGAAAGAAAAAAAGATAGGGAAGATGATAGTGGACTTGGATATTGCCGGTTTGTAAATTTATAAGATTTACAAGTGGCTGATGATGTCAAGACAGAAGATTTTCGCATACCAGCGTTTACAGTGTAGCTCTTATAATATGGATAGTAACAATAATTTGATTATAGATTCTTGCAAATATCATTATGAAGATTAGCAAATTTAAACTGAATAGTACCCAAATAGTACCCATTTGTTTTGTATAATTAATATAATTATGAAACAAATGGGTATTTTTATGCCCTGATAAATAACAAAGATGAAAAATAGATGCAGAAAAATAATTAAACATAAACATACAAAGAGGAGGAACTATAAATGACAGAGATAGGAAAGCGAATGAAAGAAAAGATGTCAAAAGCTGTGTCTTACGTTATAATGGTAGCTTTGCTTGTTACCAATATTAACGTGACGGCATTTGCAGCTACAGGTAGTCAAGAAACATCTGCTTTGGATGCGTTTACGGAATTGTCCGGTTCAGATGTGTGCACTACATTGCAAACTGGTAACTATAAAGTTACCAGTGGAACGGTTACATATAGCAAGGGATTGAAAATAGCGGCAAATGCAACGGTTTATATTTATATTGAAAAAAATGCAACATTAAAATCAACAGGAGTAAATGGCAGTGGAACAACCGGTGGTACAGCCGGAATTATGCTTCCATCGACATCCACGCTATATTTAGTAGGTAATGGAACCGTAATTGCAACAGGAGGCAAGGCAGGGAACGGAACTAACGGTGCAAATGGTGGCGATTCAACTGCGAATGCTGTTTACACAAGCTCTACTTCGGCATCCTTAATTGCAGGTAAAGGTGGAAACGGTGGAAATGGTGGCGGCGGAGCAGGAGCCGGCATTGGTTCAAACGGAGGAACTGGTGGAACGGGAGGCTCCGGTGGAGCCGGATACACATTAACAGGAAAAACTGCAATGGATGGAGGAGCAAATGGAAATCCCGGAAATCCCGGAAATCCGGGTGGAGCTTCCGCTGCAATAGGAACATTGTATTGTTCATCAAAGCTTACA
>CAMEUH010000055.1 GCA_945938055.1 uncultured Eubacteriaceae bacterium
AGTCCGCATTATTTACCATCAATGCCTTTCCATCGGAAAAGTCAATAAACTTACTCATCTGCTCCTTAAAACATTCACAGTTATGCTGGATGGTTTCTACCGTCATCATCTGTCTCATGTCCGTACGTCCCGATGGATCACCAATCATTGCCGTACCACCTCCGATTAAGGCAATCGGCTTATTTCCTGCCATCTGAAGTCTCTTCATGAGGCATAGTGCCATAAAATGTCCTACGTGAAGGCTGTCTGCCGTCGGGTCAAAGCCAATATAGAATACTGCCTTTCCGTTATTCACAAGTTCCTTGATTTCCGC
Source organism: uncultured Eubacteriaceae bacterium (assembly GCA_945938055.1). Classification (GTDB taxonomy): domain Bacteria; phylum Bacillota; class Clostridia; order Lachnospirales; family Lachnospiraceae; genus MGBC120314. Next base: position 314 of record CAMEUH010000055.1, read on the forward strand.
TTCATCTGTTACCTGGGCAATCAGTCCGCGGGCAACTAATTCATCATAAATCGTCATCTTTTTTCTCCTTTTCATAATTAAGATTCATTAATCCTGCACAACAATCTCTTTATAAAATTCCGAATAATCGGTACGTTTATCCTTTGTGAACTGAATGGCCGTTCTCGGATGCTGGTTTAAAAGTCCTGTCATGAGATACTGCAAATCATATCCCCATACAATACCCTCTTCACGAAGCTTTAACATATGTTTTTCAATGAACTGAATTACCGGGTAAACATTGTATTTCGGATTACGGAGAAAGCCAAGGAGAAGTTCCATGGCACAGTTTCCGGCTCCTCTTCCCATCGCAGCATAGGTTCCGTCAAGATAATCCACTCCGTCACCAACTGCCTCGATTGTATTGGCAAATGCCAGCTGCTGATTATTATGGGCATGAATTCCCAGCTTTTTATTATATTTCTTGGCAAATTCCATGTATATATCCGTGATACGGGCAATCTGTTCCGGATAAAGAGAACCGAAGCTGTCAACGATATAAAAAATATTTACCGGAGATTTTCCAAGGATATCCAATGCCACTTTCAAATCACTTTCCTGTGTATTAGAAATTGCCATAATGTTACAGCTTACTTCATATCCCTTATTCACTGCATCCTCAATCATGTCAACAGCCGTTGGAATGGTATTCAGATAGGTTGCAACACGAATCATGTCAATAGGACTGTCCTTACGGTTTATGATATCAGTTTTGTAATCGCACCTTCCTACATCTGCCATGACAGCAATTTTTAAATCCGTATCATTCTCCCCAACAATCGCACGGATATCCTCGTCTTTGCAGAATTTCCATTTGCCGAATTTTGTTTCATCAAATACCTCACGGGAAGCCTTATAACCGAATTCCATATAATCCACACCGGCTTTTATGTTTGCATGATATAAATCCTTGACAAATTCATCCGTAAAATAAAAATCATTGACCAATCCTCCATCACGGAGTGTAGCATCCACTACCTTCACATCAGAGCGGTAGTTCATTAAATTTGCGAGTTCTTTCATGTTTTATCCTTTCTGTTTTTAAAATAAAAACTCCCGTCCTGAAGAAACCAAAAGCTTCTTCAAAGGACGAGAGTCATGTTCCCGTGTTACCACCTTTATTCACCGGCAATTCGCACCACCGGCCTCATCAGGTACAAAAATACCCTTGACACGATAACGTGTGTCCTTCCGTCCAAGCCTACTAATCCATCTTCGATGTTCAGCCGGATGCTCCGGGATGTATTCCTTCCTAGTTTCCATCGCGCCTCTCATCTGCCGGCAGCTTTCTGTGACTTTCACTTGAAACTACTTCTTCCCTTCACCGCATTTTTCAATGTTGCCATCTGTAAACAACAGATATTATCTGAAATTATAAAGATTTTCTCCAAAATTGTCAAGTATGGTTTCTGAATTTCACATTTACAAATTGTTCTAAAATTGATATAATGTATACAATATTTTTTTAGGAGAAAATGCTGATGAAAATACCTGAGTACTCATCCAATAAGAATAGTCTCGTTACCTTTTGTTCTGCCTCCATTACACAGAACTATCTTGTTCTGCTGGGAGATGAGTATTTTTATAATTTTGTTGGCAGACAGATGGGAATCCGTTTTACCGACCTGATTCATCCGGATTATCAGGAAGAATTTACTACTGCATGTACAGAGCTTGTCGTGGGAGAATCTGTCAGACTGATTATCATGCTGAAGGATTCCGATGACGCTTACCACTTATCGGACATTACCATCAGTAACAACGGTCGGATTCTTGCAAATGAAGCAGTATTAGACCTTCGGATTTATAACATCACATCCATTGAAAACCGGCATATTAAATTTTCCAATGACATCAATAAATATCGTTCCTTCCTGTCCATGTATCAGGATTACTTATTTGATTATGATACTGAGACCGGTAAATTTTCCATATACCTTTATCTTGGGAGCAAATCAACGCCATTTATCCAGTGCACCATAGAAGAATTTTATAAAAAGGTGACAAGGCACTATGAGAAACCGGAAGATCTTACAGAATTTGAAACCTTTTATCAGCATGTAAAGAAAGCAGATGAAAATTTTTCTCTTTCTCTGAACCTGCCATCCTTAAAGGATTTTTCTGTCAAAGACCGTTTTCATATAAATGGCAAAGTTATTTATAAAAGCAGCATGGCGCCTGTCGTAATCGGAATCATAAAACACATCGCAAAAGATGATGATGCCATGATTCCTTACTACGCTACCAAAGAAGGAAAGGACCCTGCAACAGGTCTTTTAAACAAGCGTGCTTCCAGTGAATATACGACAGACATTCTGAACCTGAATGATGGACAGAACCATTACATGTTAATGATTGATGCAGACAATTTTAAAGATATTAACGATACGTATGGACATTTATTTGGTGATGAGGTTCTTCTTAAGGTTGCCTCCGTCATCAGCAGTACTCTGAACGGTCGCGGAATCTGCGGTCGTTTCGGTGGCGATGAATTTTACATTTTTACTACCAATATCCGTAATGAACAACAGCTGCGTAATATGCTGACAACTATGCGAAAGAAGATTTATTATGCTTTTGATGGGATTATGGAAGATTTCCATCTTACCCTGTCGATTGGTATCAGTCTGTATCCTGACGACGGTTCTGAATACAATGAATTATTTAAGAAAGCAGATAAATGTCTTTATCTTGCCAAGGATAAGGGAAAGAACCGTTTTATCATTTATGATGAAGAATTACACGGAGGCATACTGGATGACAGCAATCTGCTGAGACGAGCCTTTAATCCACTGGAAAAGGCAGAGTACCTGGCAGGTGTTACCGCAGATGTGGGTACCGGCGTGGCATCAGGTGACCTGTCCAAAATCCCGGAATTGTTAGAATACATCCGTTCCAGCTTCGAGTTGGATGGGATACGGATTTATTCCAAAAAGAACAAATCCCTGATGTACCGGTGTGGTTCCTATAAAAAAGTTCCATCCTATGAAGAGTTTGCAAAAAATGGTGAGTTTCTTACTTTTTATAATGTCAATCAGATACTCACGATTGGTTCCCTGCCCTCTTTTGAATCAAATGACCGGGAATTTTCCAGAGCAATGACTTCCAACAATATCATGGCAACCATAACCATGCATTTTACCAACAAAGAGGGAGATGATTTATTCTTCTTTTATGATATTTTTAATCATTCCACCCGCTGGAATGAATCCGATAAGAATTATCTGCTGACTATCAGTAAAATGCTTAGCCGCATGCTGTAAGACTAGTGGCAATGGCCCCCGCAATTTCTGCAGTCACCGCCACATTGTATGGACTTTCCATTTTTCTTATCGCGAATCATGCTTTTTACAATCAGCACGATGACACATATCAGTAACACACTGACACAAAATGTTGCCATTCCATTTCCTCCTTTCTTCCTGCAATTCAGAGCCTGCATCCTAAGATGCAGGCTCTATTCTATGCTTATATGGTCTGAATAACAGGTAAACCAGTACGATTACAAGAAGAACTGCCACAACTGTTCCAATTCCAAATGTACCTGCAATCATCCATGTTCCAATCTGATAGATGCACAATGCAACTACATAAGCCAGAAAACACTGATATCCGATTGCAAACCAGAACCATTTTTCATTGTTCATCTCTCTTTTTATCGCTCCCATTGCAGCAAAGCAAGGTGCACAAAGGAGATTAAATACCAGAAAACCATAAGACGCAACCGGTGTCATGACACTTGCAAGATTACCCCAGATTTCAGCACCATCCTCTGCAACCTCGGCAAATCCGAAAAGCAGTCCAAAGGTTGCCACCACATTTTCCTTTGCAATGAGTCCTGTAACAGCTGCCACAGCCATCTTCCAGCCTTCTCCCGCCTGTGTCCAGCCAAGGGGAGCAAAAATCCATGCGATGACTCCACCGATTTCGGCAAGAATACTTCCGTCAAGCTGTTCCGGCTCCAGCATGCCAAAGCTGCCATCTGCCCATCCAAAGCTCATGAGGAACCAGAGAACAATGGTTGACAACAGAATAATGGTTCCTGCCTTCTTAATAAAGGACCATCCACGTTCCCACATGCTTCTGAGCACATTTCCCACGGTAGGCCAGTGATAAGCAGGAAGCTCCATGACAAAAGGAGCCGGATCGCCTGCAAACATTTTTGTCTTCTTTAAAATAATGCCTGAGCAGATGATGGCAGCCACACCTACGAAATAAGCACTCCATGACACCCAGCCTGCATTGTCAAAGAATGCTCCGGCAATCAGGGCAATAATCGGAAGTTTTGCGCCACATGGAACAAAAGTTGTTGTCATAATCGTCATCTTACGGTCACGGTCATTTTCAATGGTACGGGATGCCATGATTCCAGGGACACCACAGCCACTTCCAATCAGCATTGGAATAAAGGATTTTCCCGAAAGTCCAAATTTTCGAAAAATACGGTCCATGATGAAAGCAACACGTGCCATGTATCCGCAGCTTTCCAGAAATGCCAGAAACAAAAAGAGCACCAGCATCTGCGGAACAAATCCCAGTACGGCACCCACACCGGAAATGATTCCATCTACAATCAGCCCGGTCAGCCAGTCCGCGCATCCGATGCCTTCAAAAAAGCCCTGTGCTCCCGGAATAATCCACTCTCCAAACAGTGTGTCATTGGTCCAGCCGGTCAACCAGTCACCCACCGTCGTAACCGATACATAATACACTAAGAACATGACCAGTGCAAAAATGGGAAGTGCCAGCCATCTGTTTGTAACAATGCGGTCAATCTTATCCGACGTAGTCATCTTTCCCCTTTGGGTTTTCGTCACACATTCTCCAATAATCGAAGAAATATAAACATACCTTTCATTTGTAATGATGCTCTCCGTGTCATCATCAAAAGCCTTTTCCATCTGTTCAATTTCTACAGATACATCAGGAACAGCTTTCATCTGGTTTTTAATTTTTTCATCTTTTTCCAGAAGCTTAATTGCAAAGAAACGTTTCTGTTCCTCCGGAACCAGACTTCCCAGCTTGTTTTCCGCTGCCAAAATAATTTCTTCTGCTTTCGGCGAAAAGGTATGTACCGAGACAGATGGCATCTTTCCCTGCGCCAGTGCAACTGCCTTTTCTGCTGCCTTCTGAATGCCCGTTCCCTTCAAAGCAGAAATTTCCACAACCTCACAACCAAGCTTTTTACTGAGTTTATCAACATGTATTATATCTCCCTTTTTCTCCAGAACATCAATCATGTTGACCGCCATTACCACCGGAATACCAAGCTCCATAATCTGCGTGGACAAATAGAGATTTCTTTCGATATTGGTACCGTCCACAATATTAATAATTGCATCCGGTCTTTCACTAATCAGATAGTTTCTGGCAACCACTTCTTCCAAAGTGTAGGGAGACAAGGAATAGATACCTGGCAGATCCATGATGATGACATCCTTATGTCCTTTCAGTCTACCTTCCTTTTTTTCTACGGTTACGCCCGGCCAGTTTCCCACAAATTGATTGGAACCGGTCAGTGCATTGAATAATGTTGTTTTTCCACTATTCGGATTACCTGCAAGTGCAATTTTTACTGACATCGCTTTTCTCCTTCCATTCTTGCTTTTTAGTTAGATTTTGCTAACTTTCATGTCAAAAAAAATCATTCTACTGTGATCATTTCCGCATCAGCCTTCCTTAAAGATAATTCATAGCCGCGCACAGTCACTTCAATTGGATCTCCCAGCGGTGCTACCTTTCTCACAAAAATATCCACACCCTTGGTAATACCCATGTCCATGATTCTTCTTTTCACTGGTCCCTCGCCGGTAAGTTTCTGCACTTTTACCGTCTGTCCACAGGAAATTTCCCTTAATGTCTTCATGCTCTCTTTTCCTTTCTTTGCTTTTTAATGGGGCTTCTTACACTCTAAACCATAATCTTGTTTGCCATATCCTTACCAATGGCAACTCTGGAATCCTTCACATTGACAATCAGATTTCCTCCTGTTTCCGATACGACTGTAACCGCACCGCCTACCACAAATCCCAGGTTCTCCAGAAATTTTTTTATTTCTTCCTTTCCTCCAACCTTCTTAATTGTATTTGTCTCTCCGGTGTTCATCATTGTTAGTGGCATCATCTCACCCCTTCTTTCGCTTCAAAGCTAGTTATTCTTTTTATTTTCACTTGTTAGTTTACTCTAACTTTAACAAATTGTCAAGCGGGAAATTTTTTCCATCTATCTTGTCTGTATTTCGCATTTTCCGCCAACAAGCAAAAAAACAGGCGGTGCAAAAAATCATTTGCACCGCCTGCTCATTCCTTCATTTTTCTTTTTTATGGAACAATTTCAGATTTTTCGGATTCCTTAGCCGGAACAGCATTTTCTTCCATCGGAACAATATCATTAACAGCCTCAACGATAGAAATCGTTCCTCCTGCTTCCAATTCCTCTTTACCTACTAAAAGACACACGATATCACCAGGCTTTGCCTGGGAAAGCGCTGCCGCCACCTTTTCATCCAGAACCTGAAGTGCCATGAATTCCTGCTTCTCTGTAGAGATTTCAATGGTATGATTATCCACCCATCCGGTCAGATAGCCACTGATGTCCGACAGTTCTCTTGTTGCCGGTTCATCTGCCACATTATAACCTCCAAGACGCTGAATCAGCTTTAGAAGTTCCTCATCCGCCTCATAATATTTTACAATCCGCTGATAATTGTCTCCATCCCCTTCATGAATATTCCCAATAAAATCCACCTCCAGAATCATGCTGTTCTTTGTTCCATCTGCCGCATTACATTCTTTCAGTTTCTCCTGAATCTGCCTTAAGACTGCTTCACCATTCTCCGTATAATCACATTCAAACATCTCATCCATTCCGTCCTGTGAACGGTATGCATAAAACCACGCACTTGGCGTATAATAATTCCATCCATCATAAACAGAAAAAGAAACATTTCCATTTCGGTCAATACTTCCCGTGCTTTCTGCATCCTTCTCATCCACTAATCTAAAGAAGGCATCCATCGGTTCTTCTTTTACATTTTCATTTATGATCTTAAAATAGAGTCCCAACGTTTCCGGAAATACATCACTAATTTGAATCCGGATTTCTTCCCCGTTCTTAAGGCCAATATCCAGATAACCATACCATACCGAGTGCTCCGGGAAATCATCTCTTATGACTGCACTAAACGCATCGGCAAAGGAAAGCTTTTTTAGTTCCTCATTATAAGACTGGTAAATTTGATACAAACTTTCTAAAGGAATCTCCGTATTATTATGTGTCAGATACATGTAGGAAATTTCCTTAAAATCAACCGTCTCATAAAGAACTTTATTAATCTGTTCATTATTGGCAAAAAGATCTGTCAGTTCACAAAATGCCGGTTCCGACAAATAAATCTTCCGATATTTGTTTGTAAGTCCACAGTCCATTTTCACAGAAAGAACAACCCTGGTTCTCTGTTCGTAATTATAGGTATCAAGATTTCGCTCTACCTGATAGTTCCAGATGCTCTCGCCCGCCTTAATTGCTGCAACATTTCTTGCAAGTTCCGTTACAACAATTTCCCGGATTTCCGGTGATGTCAGTTCAATCTGGTTAATCCGGTTCTGGTAATAATTACGTGTCTCATAATCATATTCCCCTTTCATCTCCACGCAGACGGACTTGACATCTTCTACTGCCGGCACATCATTTAACATTACCGTATAGCTGGAATACAATGCCACACCGAATACCACATTAAAAACGACCAGCCATGCAAGACCCGGAATCGCCTTTACCACATTCCGAAGCTTCTTGGTGGTAATCAGCTCATACAGGAAATATGCGATGATGGCAATAATATAAAGAACAACGATTCCGAAGATTTCCTCATTATCTAAGTCATATTCTTTGATTACGCACCTAAAAATCATTGTAATCGGAATGAGACAAATCATCATTGCCGGAATCAGTCTTAACACACACTGGAGCTTACTATTCAGTGCTGTACAGGTTGCCACCTCTGATTTTCTTCTCTTAAAGAAAAATAATCCAAGAATACAGTACACAATGCCGACAATCAGCGTATATAAAACACTTCCCCACATTTTAATTCCCTGAACATATCCACGGATAAAGAGACCGGTAAATAAATTTGTCACCACATTCAATCTGTCATCCAGAATACTTCCTCCAAACTGGAACGGAATCACCGCAATTGAATCTGAAATGATTGCCATAAATACCGTGGCAACAAGCCTTGGTACAATCAGAATCATTGCCGCTACCGTAAGATTGGTAAAGTTCGTTCCCGTAAGACTCATTGCAATGAGGAATAAACCATACATAAAAATGCATGCTGCAACAGACGCACAAATTACCACTGCCATGTCTCCTGCTTCCAGTTCCACGTAATGGAAAATGCCACAGGAAATTGCTGAAATCAGTACACTTCCCAGTATCAGTCCAACATTCCATGTAAGAATGGCTGCGCCAAAACTGGTAAAAATACTTTCTCTGGTATCCGGAATGGAATGATAAAAATCACATGCATTCCTTCTGTTCAGAAAATTAAAAAGATACAATGTCATAAGCGGTACAATGATAAGAAACGTCAGTACAATCAGAGGATTCAATTCCAGAATCCCATAAGACACAATTCTTCCAGTTGTTCCCGCAGGATATCTATTTACGTAAGTTACATATTCAGCATTATTAATCTGGTATCCAAGCGGAATCAGAAATGCTGCCAGTGCCATGATGATTGCACTCATGATTCCGATTAATTTTAACTGCCGCATTCCCTCCAGATAGAGCTTTCCATTAAACAACGGCTTTTTCATCTTCTTTTCCATGACTGCCCCTCCTAATTCTCCATGAGCACATCGCCAAAGGCATATCCCAGTGCTTCCATTTCGTAAGTAAATACCTCTTCCAGTGTAAGTGGAAGTACCTCCAGTAACAGTGGGTTCATTCCCCTGATTCGTGGAACAACATCATCTTTCTCCCCACGAACGATGATGTTTGCTACCGAACCATGCTTTGCAAAATGGAGCATGTCAAACCCTTCAAAGGAATTCTTGTTATATTCCTCCTTAAATGCCACCTGAACCTTAAAAAGCTTCGTCTTAAGATTCGTAATGTCACTTTCAAACACCAGTCCTCCTTTATGAAGCAGTGCCAGCTGATCACAGGTATCCTCTAACTCTCTTAAGGAGTGGGACGTAAGAATTGCCGTCGCCTTTCGTTCCTCCACATCCTGACAGATGAGACTCTTCACAAGATTCCTCATGACCGGATCCAGTCCGTCAAAGGTCTCATCAAAAAACAGATACTTCGGCTTACAGGAAATGGCAAGAATGGTTGCCGCCTGACGCTTCATACCCTTGGAAAACGTTGCCAGGGACTTCTTCGTGTTGAGCTGGAACGTTCCGGCAAGATATTCATACCGCTTGTTGTCAAAAGACGGATAGCACGCCCGGTAAAGGTCCGCCATCCGGTCCATGCTGGATGCATTTAGGAAAAATAAATCATCCGGCACAAATGCTATCTGAGACTTTACCGCAGGATTCTCATACACCTCGCTCCCGTCAATGGTTACATTCCCCTCGTCTGCCCGGTAAATTCCGGTAATCAGCCGAAGGAACGTGGACTTTCCGGCACCGTTTGAACCCACCATTCCGTAAATACATCCCTCCGGAATCGTGCAGTTAATGGAATCCAGTGCCTTGTAATCCTCAAACTTCTTTGTGAGATTTTCAGCCTTAATCATTCTTCTTTTCCTCCTCACCGAAAACTTTTTCCACACAGGATAAGATTTCTTCTTTTGAAACTCCCGCAAGCGCCAGTTCCCTTATCTGGCTGCTTAACCCTTCCAGATTTCCCCTCTTCGAAACCTGTAATGATTCTCTTGCTTTTTCTGCCACGAAACACCCTTTCCCCGGAACGGAACTAATAAGACCCCTTCTGTCTAATTCCGAAAATGCTTTCTGAATCGTGTTGGGATTCACTGAAAGCTCCATGGATAACGAGCGGACGGATGGAACCTTATCCCCTTCTGATAAGATTCCCGTAAGGATGAATTTCTCCACCTGCTCCACCAGCTGCTCGTATACAGGGGTTCGCGACATGACATCAATCTGAAACATCTGCAAAACCTCCTCATCAACTATATACTGATGTAACTTCCTTCATATGTATGAGAGTACATCAGTAATGTATAGGTGTACTAGTTATGAATAGGTGTATTAGTTAAGATAGTACACTTGTTATGGTTAGAATAGCATATGGGATTTTGAATGTCAATAGATAAATAAAAATCGGGTAGGAGGTAGATAATCATTTTATCTACCGACCTCCCACAGCACCGTACGTACGGTTCCGTATACGGCGCTTCTCTAGTTTTCACATATTTTCAAATAGAACTCTGTGAATGTTGGATATCCCAATTCACGGAGTTTCTTGTTGTTAAATGCGGTTTGCAAAATAAAGTATCCACTGCAATACCAGTTTCCATTTCGCATGTTGGCGCAAATCCACGCCTTTTCCTTATCCACACCTAACTTTTTAAGTTCTTTGAATTTCGTCCTAGCTTTCTTCCATTGTTTCCAATAGATTGCCCTTATTTTATGTCGTAGCCATTCATCCGTTTTGGCAAGGAGTGCTTTCATATCCGCCATTCCGAAGTAGTGTACCCATCCTCTTATAAACTGTGTCAGTTTTAATGCCCGATATTCATTTCCCCATCCATTACTTCTATTGGTCAGTTCCCTGATTTTATTCTTCATCTTCGTAACTGATTTTGGGTGTACTCTAAATCTGCATTTACCTCGGTAATTATAAAAGCTATACCCAAGGTATTTGACTTTGCTGATATGCGACACACAAGTCTTTTCCCGGTTCACTTTTAAGAAAAGTTTCCCTTCGATAAATGGTGTGACGTTTTTCAAGGTTCTTTCTGCACTTTTTCTGCTTTTACAGAAAATCATACAGTCATCTGCATAGCGCACAAATCTATGTCTTCTGCATGTAAGTTCCTTGTCTAGTTCATTCAGCATTATGTTACTGAGTAATGGGCTTAGTGGTCCGCCTTGTGGCATACCCACTTCTGTCTTTTCAAATATCCCTTTGCTAATTACTCCTGCATTAAGATATTTATGGATGAGTGATATAACTCTTCCATCTTTGATGGTTCGTGATAATACTTCAATAAGCTTGCTTTGACATACTGTGTCAAAGAATTTCTCTAAATCCATATCCACCACATATACATATCCATCATTTACGTTTGTCTGGCATTGCTTTAGTGCATCGTGCGCACCTCTGCAAGGGCGGAAGCCATAACTGTTTTCTGAAAACTGTTTCTCATATATCGGAGTTAGCACCTGTGTAATTGCCTGTTGAAAAACGCGGTCTACTACTGTTGGTACCCCTAGTTTTCTGAACTCGCCTTTTGTTTCTTTTGGTATTTCGACCCTTCGGACTGGATTAGGTTTATATTTTCCATCCATTATCTGTTGTTTCAGTTGCTTTCCATTATCTTTGAGAAACGATAGAAGTTCATCTACGTTCATCCCATCAACTCCGCCAGCTCCCTTATTTGATTTTACCTTCTTAAACGCTTGATTTAGGTTGTCATTAGATAAAATCCTCTCCATCAGTTTGTCCGTTTGAAAATCTGTGATGATGTCGTTGTTTTCAGTAATCCTCTGATGGGCGGACACTTCTGCATACTCTTTCTGTTCCGCAGATGCCATTTGCAGATAGTCCTCAATATGAAGTTGTCTGTCCTTACATCCATCTTTGGTTACATTCATTTACTCACATCTCCTAAAGTTCAGTCCTTCCCATTATGTTTGCAACCACAATGGTACTATGACCTCTGCTGACTTCTTGCCATTCGTTGTTACTACAAGTTTCATACTCTGTTTCCACTTGCTGACAAGACCTCCCTTGGTACCACACGTTTCTTTCTCTCCACCTATCTGCCACATTTACCATAGTTAATTCCGA
>CAMEUH010000056.1 GCA_945938055.1 uncultured Eubacteriaceae bacterium
CTTGGTGCAACCAAGGCAGCAATTATCTATGCAAAGGATGATGATTATTCCAACGGCTTAAAAGATGCATTTGTAGAAAATGCAGCAGCAAATGGAATTGAGGTTGTGTATACCGGTGAATGTACCACAACGGATACGGACTTTACGGCACAGGCTTCACAGGCAGTTGCATCCGGTGCAGACTTTGTGTTCTATCCTTGCTTCCTTGATACAGTACCACTTTTTGTACAGCAGGTTCGTGACGCCGGTTATGATGGAATTATCGTAGGCGGCGATGGCTGGGATGGTTCTGATACAACCGGTATTGAAGATTACTTCAATAACTGCTACTTTACAAACCATTATTCTTCAGAGGATACTTCACCTTCCGTACAGGCATTTGTTAAGAAGTATACGGAAACATATGGTGCAGAAAGCTTAAATGGTAGTGCAGCACTTTACTATGATGCAATTTACATGCTGGTTAAGGCTGCTGAAAACGGCGGTGGAACGGATACGGCATCTTTAGTAAAAGGTATGACGGGAATGTCGTTCTCCGGTGTTGGTGGTGACATTTATCTGGATGAAAATGGTGATGCCATTAAGCCGATTGTCATTAATACATATGAAAACGGAAAGATTAAGTTCTTAAAGTCTCTTGCTCCTGAAAAGTAAAAGCAAACATTATTTAACGTGACCATGGCGAGTCAGCTCCTCATGGTCACGTTTGGTTAAAAGAAAATATTAATTCTGGGAGAGTGCGAAATACATTTTTGCATTCTCCGAAAACTAATATTTAAGAGAGAAAATAAGTAACAAAGAAAGGCAGGTGTTGGCTGTGGCATTTTCATTATTTATTCAGAGTCTTATTAACGGACTGAATCAGGGTGCCATTTATGCGTTGATTGCGCTGGGTTATACGATGGTTTATGGCATCATCCGAATGATTAATTTTGCACACGGTGACTTTATCATGGTAGGCGCATATACGTTGTTTTATACGGTTCCGCTCATGATAAACCATGGAATGCCGGCATGGCTGGCAGTGATTTTTGCAATCATTGTATGTGTTGTGGTAGGTGTTGCAGTAGAGGTTATTGCATACCGGCCGGTGCGTGGAGCGGGTTCGCTTTCCGCATTAATAACAGCCCTGGCGATGAGTTTGTTTCTGGAAAATTCGGCGATGGTGCTTTTTGGACCGAATCCGAAATCCGTAACAAAAATTTTTGATTTGGGCTCCGTGGAGTTTCTTGGTGCCAAGCTTCAGGTAAAGTATCTTCTGACCATTGGAATCGGGCTTTTAATGATGGTGGCTCTCACTCTTTTTGTTAAGAAAACAAAGCTTGGAAAGGCAATGCGGGCTGTTCCACAGGATAAACAGGCTGCAACCCTGATGGGTATTAATGTCAATAAGATTATTACCATCACATTTGCCATTGGTTCCGGCCTTGCAGCAGTTGCGGCACTGATGTATTGTTCTACTTATCCGAGATGTACCATCGACATGGGTTCCATGATGGGTATCAAGGCATTTATTGCAGCAGTTCTTGGTGGAATCGGTATTATTCCGGGTGCCATGCTTGGAGGAATTATTGTAGGACTGGTGGAAATTTTTGTTAAGGTTTATGTATCAGCCAGCTGGTATGAAGCAATTACATATAGTCTTCTGATTATTGTTCTTCTTGTAAAACCGTCTGGCATTTTAGGCAAAAATGTGGGCGAGAAAGTGTAGGTGATAATCATGAAGATGCCAAAGGAAAAATTAATTTCATATCTCATCAATCTGGTTGGAATTGTGGTGCTGTTTTTATTATTTGTGGCATTGTTCCAGTCGGGTGTTCTGGGTTCCCGAACAAACTATGTGAAAGGTATTTTTACCACAGCGTGCTATACCATTGTGCTGGTTGCATCCTTAAATCTTCTGGTTGGTATTCTGGGTGAGTTTTCACTGGGACATGCGGGATTCATGTCCGTGGGAGCGTATGCTTCTGCAATTTTTACCAATGCGCTGGCAGGAAAAGGATTGTCAGACCTTGCACTTTTTGTACTGGCATTAATCATCGGTGGTGTTGCAGCCGGTATTGCAGGTCTTCTGGTTGGTATTCCTGCATTGCGGCTTCGAGGTGACTATCTTGCAATCGTAACAGTAGCATTTGCAGAAATTATCCGTGTGGCCTTTTGTAATTTTGCCATTACGGGAGGCGGACGTACCATCAGCGGAATTACCAAGCTTTCAAACTTTTACTGGTGCTTCTGGGTCATGGTCATCTGTGTAACCATTATGTACATGTTTGTCCGTTCCAGATTCGGACGTACGGTAAAGGCGATTCGTGAGGATTACATTGCAGCAGCGGCAAGCGGTATTAACGTAACATTTTATAAGGTTCTGACATTTACCATATCAGCATTTTTCGCCGGAATCGGCGGTGCGATGTATGCACATTACATGACGGCAATGATTCCGACAAACTTTAATTTTAACTACTCCGCAGAACTTCTGACAGAGGTTATCATCGGTGGTACGGGTTCTTTTACGGGTTCGATTATCGGTGCAGCATTTTTGTCTTCCCTGCCGGAACTTATGAGGCAGTTCTCAAATTACCGTATGCTGGCGTACTCGATTGTACTCGTTATTGTAATGATTTTCAGACCGGGTGGAATCTTTGGCTCCTGGGAGTTCTCTCTTGTCAGGGTACTTAAGAAAGCAAAAAACGGTGAACTTTTTGCAAAGAAGAATAAGGGAGGTGCCGAAAATGAGTGATACAGCAAAAGAGCCAGTATTAAAGGCACAGCATTTATCCATTGTGTTTGGAAGTTTACGGGCGGTGGATGATTTTAGCCTGGAAATCGGTGAAAGTGAGCTGGTGGGACTGATTGGGCCAAACGGTGCCGGAAAGACCACGGTATTTAACATGCTGACAGGCGTTTATCAGCCCACGGAAGGTGCATATTTTCTTTGCGGAAAGAAAATGAATGGAAAAAAAGCACATCAGGTTGTTGCCGCTGGTGTTGCCAGAACTTTTCAGAATATTCGTCTTTTTAAGAAAATGACTGTCATCGAAAATGTTAAGGTGGCAATGAACATGCATATGTCTTATTCCATTCTGGCTTCCATTTTCCGTACACCAAAGTACTGGAAGGAAGAAGCAGAAATGGATGCAAAGGCAATGGAGCTTCTTAAGATTGTACATCTTGCAGATAAGGCAGATTATGTTGCAGAAAATCTTCCTTATGGACAGCAGAGAAGACTGGAGATTGCAAGAGCGCTTGCAACGGGAATGAAGGTCCTTCTTCTGGATGAGCCGGCAGCCGGAATGAATCCGACGGAAACGGCAGAACTTCTGGATATTATTAACGTGATTCGTGAGAAATTTAAAATATCCGTGCTTCTCATTGAACATGACATGAGTCTTGTCATGAAGATTTGTGAAAGAATCCAGGTAATTGATTATGGCATCACCATTGCCTGTGGTACCCCGGAGGAAATTGCCAATAATCCAAGAGTTATTGAGGCATATCTGGGTAAGGATGAAGAGGAGGTGCTTTGCTGATGTTAGAGTTAAAAGACGTAAATGTTCATTACGGTGCCATTCATGCCATACATGATGTAAGCCTCACGGTAAATGATGGGGAAATCGTTTCACTGATTGGTGCAAATGGAGCAGGAAAGACAACAATTCTTCATACCATTACGGGTTTAAAGAAGTCCACCAGTGGAAGTATTCTCTATAATGGAAAGGACCTTACCAAAGTAGAACCAAGTAAGATTATTACTCTTGGTATGGCTCATGTTCCTGAAGGAAGGCACATTTTCCCGACAATGACAGTGGCAGAGAATCTGGAAATAGGTGCTTACATCCGGAATAATAAGGAAGAAATTGCAAAGACACTGGAAAGCGTGTATGAGAAGTTTCCAAGACTGAAGGAAAGAAGAAAGCAGCTTGCGGGAACTTTATCCGGTGGTGAACAGCAGATGCTTGCCGTTGGCCGTGCAATGATGAGTAAACCGGATATTATTTTGATGGATGAACCGTCCATGGGACTTTCACCGCTTCTGGTTAAGGAAATATTCAAGATTATAAAAGAGGTCCACGCGGCAGGAATCACGGTACTTTTAGTGGAACAGAATGCAAAAATGGCACTTTCCATTGCAGACCGGGCATATGTTCTTGAAACAGGACGGATTGCCATGAGTGGGGATGCAAAGGATTTGTTAAATGACCCGAAAGTAAAAAAAGCTTATCTCGGCCTGTAAAAAGGCCTGCCTATATTTTCTCTCTTCATTGGAACCCCTGGGAAACCGGGGGTTCATTTATTGGGGCTGGTTACCCCGGATATCGTCCCCTGCTTCACAAAAAATATAAAATATTTATAAATTTGTTAATTTTTATTGATAACGTTTTTCAAATTAATTATACTTTGGTTAATTGAAAATTTTGTAAGAAAGAATAAGAGGAGCAAAAATGTCTAAATTAAGCGTAAAAAAGCCTTTTACTGTGTTAGTTATGGTGATAGTTATGCTGCTGTTGGGCGGGGTAAGTTTATCCAAGATGAAACTGGATCTGCTTCCGGAAATCAGCATGCCTTATCTGATGACAATCGTCACATATCCCGGTGCCAGTCCTGAAAAGGTTGAGTCACAAGTTTGTGAACCGCTGGAATCAGTTCTTGGAACGGTTTCAGGAGTGAAAAATGTCATGTCTGTGGCAAATGAAAACTATGGAATTGTTCAGCTTGAATTTCAGGATGATACCAATATGGATAGTGCAATGGTGAGAGTGTCCAGTGCGATTGATTCGATTGAAGAGGTACTCCCGGAGGAATGCGGAACACCGTCTATTATTGAAATCAGCACAGATATGATGGCAACACAGTATCTGGCAATTGCTTATGAAGGAATGGATATAGAAGAACTCTCTAAGTTCGTTGAAGAAAAAATTACACCACAAATTGAACGTCAGGATGGTGTGGCAAATGTTTCTTCTTTAGGTCTGATTGAAAAATCAATTCAAGTGGAACTTGATAAGGAAAAAATCGATGCATTAAATGATAAGATACTTGCAAAGACAAATGATGCATTTGCTGATGCATTAGAAGATCTGGATGAAGCGAAAAAGCAGCTTCTGGATGCACAGGGTGAGCTTGATGATGGTAAGAAAGAATTAATTGACGGTAAGAAAGAAATTGAGGACGGACGCCAGGAACTCTGGGAAAACTGGATGAAGTGGGGAATGTCTGTTGATGAACTGGCATTGGCGAAGCAGGAACTTGAAAAGCAGGAGGCGGAAGCATACCAGAAATTTGCACAGGTAACGGAAGCTTTGGACCAGCTGGCTGCACAACAGGCACAATTGACTAACCAGCAGGCACAGTTACAGACTTTAGAAACAGCAATTGCATCATTAAAGGCTTCTATGCCACCGGATCCTGATTTGGAAATATATCAGCAGATGAAGGTTACACTGGATCAATATGAGGCTGAGGTGTCAGCTCTTAAGGTAGAAATTCAGGTAACGGAATCGATTATTGCGAATTATAAGCAGTTTCTCGATGCATCGGGAGTTGATTATAAGGATATAGAAGCAGCGAAACTGAAGGCTTCGGCCGAATTTGGTGCAGCAAAGGCGAAGATAGCTGCAGGCGAAACTGCGCTTGAAAGTGCAAAAAAACAGTTAGAGTCAGCAGATGACCAGCTTGATGATGCAGAAAAAAAACTGGATGATGGCTGGGATTCTATTAAAGACGGACAAAAGCAGATCGATGATGGCTGGGAAAGTTATGAAGAAGGTCTAAAGCAGTATGAGAAGACGAAAAAAGAAACGCTTCGTTCTGCAAATGCAGATTCTTTATTATCATTATCTACACTGTCAGGGCTGATTTATGCGCAGAATTTTTCCATGCCGGCAGGATATGTGGATGACAAGGATGACAATTCGTGGCTGGTAAAAGTGGGAGATAATTACGAAAGTGTCGAGGAATTATCAGGAATTGTTTTGTGTCACATTGATGACATCGGTGACATAAGATTAAGTGATGTGGCAACGGTTACTGTCATTGATAATTCTGCTGAAACATATGCACGGCTTAATGGTGAGCAGGCTGTTATTTTATCCGTATTTAAGAGCAGTACTGCCGGAACGAATGACATATCAAAATTATGTAAAAAACTGATTACGGAATTAGAAGATCAATACGAAGGTCTTAAAATATTAATCTTGATGGATCAGGGTGACTATATCAACCTGATTGTTAAGAGTGTATTGCAGAGTATGGTACTTGGTGCAATCCTTGCAATCGTAATTCTTGCGATTTTCTTAAAGGATGTGTTGCCAACAATTGTTGTTGCAATCAGTATTCCGTTATCGGTTCTGACTGCACTTGTAGCAATGTATTTTTCAGGAATATCACTTAATATGATGTCATTATCAGGATTGGCGCTTGGTATCGGTATGCTGGTAGATAATTCGATTGTTGTCATAGAAAATATCTACCGCCTCAGAAGCCGTGGAATCAGTGCACCAAGGGCTGCAGTTGCAGGTGCAAAGCAGGTAAGCGGCGCTGTTATGGCATCAACACTTACAACAGTATGTGTTTTCCTGCCGATGATTTATACAACCGGTATGGTAAGAGAACTGATGATGCCAATGTGTCTTACGATTATTTTCTGTCTGCTTGCTTCATTACTGATTGCAATGACGGTAGTACCGGCATCAGGTTCGACACTGCTTCGTAAATCAAAGTCGAAAGAACATCCTTGGTTTGATAAAGTTCAGGAACTTTACGGTAAGAGTCTTGAATTCTGTCTGAAGGTTAAGATCGTTCCGTTAATGCTTGCAATTGGTCTTTTGGTTTTCAGCATATGGCAGGTTTTACGTATGGGAATTGTGATTATTCCTGAAATGACAAGCAATCAGCTGGAAGCAATGGTTAATTATCCGGAGGAAACGACAAGAGAAGATGCATATGCCAAGACGGATGCATTGATGAACCGTTTTCTTGAAATTGATGGAGTAGGCTCTATTGGTATTATGTCAGGAAACGGAACGAATTTGATCTCGTCAATGGCAGCCGTTTCAGAGGATGATTATTTAACGTATTCCATCATGATTACTACGGAGAATGAAAATGCCGGTAAAGGTGAAATTGATGCAATTGTTTCTGAGATGAATAAAGCTGCTTCTGAAATCCTTAATGATTCTGAAAGTGAATTTACTGTATCAACAGGGATGTCAGAAATGTCAACAATGCTTGGCAGCGGGCTTTCGTTAAATATTTATGGAACAGATCTGGATGAGCTTCTTAACGTAAGTGAAGAGGTAATGGATATTGTTGCGACAGTGCCGGGGTATATTGATATTTCCAATGGCCAGGAAACAAGCGATCCGGTACTGCATGTTGTACTTGATAAGGATCTGGCAATGAGCAAAGGGTTAACTGTTGCACAGATTTATCAGGAAGTTTCCTCAAAGATGACGACAGAGTCTACTGCTGTTAAGGTTACAATTGACGGTGTTGAAATGGATATTAAAGTTGTTGATAATGTTGAGCCGGTAACGTATGAAAATCTTATGGATATCTCGTTTGCTGTAAGCGAAACAGATGATGATGGAGATAAGGTAACGAATGACTATAAACTGAGTGATTTTGCAAAACTTCAGGTTGAAGATGGTGTAACTTCAATTAGTCGTGAAAATCAGACAAGATATATTACGGTAACAGCCAATGTAGAAGAAGGATATAATACTACATTATTAACAAGACAGTTAGAACCGCTTCTTAAGGAATATCAGGAGAATGGGCTTCCTTCCGGATGCAATTTTGATATTGGTGGTGAATATGATACGGTTAATGAAATGGTAGGGCAGATGGCACTGGTTATGCTCCTTGGTGTTGCATTTATTTACCTTGTAATGGTAGCACAGTTCCAGAGCTTGCTTAGTCCGTTTATTGTATTATTTACCATCCCATTGGCATTTACAGGTGGATTCCTTGCATTATGGCTGACGGGTGAACCTTTATCAATGATGGCTCTGATGGGCTTTGTAGTGCTTCTTGGTACAGTTGTTAATAATGGTATTGTTTTCGTTGATTATACCAATCAGCTTCGTATGGGAGGACTTGAGAGAAGAACAGCACTTGTTGTAACAGGAAAGACACGTATGCGTCCGATTCTTATGACGGCCCTGACAACAATTCTTGCCATGACATATCTGATTTTTGGAGATGATATGGGTAGCCAGATGGGAAGAGGAATGGCACTCGTTATCGTAGGTGGCCTTGCATATGCAACACTGATGACACTTTATATTATTCCTGTAATGTATGACATTCTGTTTAAGAAGGCACCGCTTCAGGTAGATGTTGGTTCGGAGAACCTTGATGATATGCCTGATGATGCCGCGGAATATATGGAGCGTCTGAAAGATAAAAGCGTGGATGATACAGAGAGTTCTGTTAAAGTAAATGAAACGGGTTCTGATAGTGTAGAAGAGTCTGGAATTGAATTTATAGAAGTAGATGATGACAGTAAAGAATAGACCTGTAAAATCCTTTTTGATGATTGTGTAATTACATGAAATTTTATTTGCACTGATATGATATTTAGGGTATTATTTATTATATAAGTACAACCAAATAAATTTAGGATAAGAACACATGAAGAGTTCAGTAGGAGGAATTAATGGAAAAGAAAATGGATTTAGAATATGAAATTGACACAACAAAGAAGCGAATCGCCGAATTAATGCAGCGTATTCGTGAGTATAAGCAATTTCATCCACAGTATAAAAATGACGGGGTATATAAATCAATGTCAGCGGAAGTAGCTCACTTGCAGAGCAAGATGGTTAAATTGAAGCAGACGAGAAAAGTTACGGTTTCTGCCATGAAACAGCTTCGTTGGAAGATTTTTACGGAATTAGTCGCAGAAAAGATTGGACAAGACGAGACAGATGAACTGATAAAGCAGTCAAAGGAGCAGATGAAACAGTATCAGTATGATGTTCGAACAAGGACATTCCGAAAGAAATAATTTGTTACGGGAAATGCTTATATGATAACATTTTGGAGGCTTATGAAAATGAAAAAAAGAATTTTAGCGATGACTATGGTAGCTGCAATGGTCATGACAATGCTTTGCGCATGTGGAAGTAAGGATGCAGCAGCGAAAGGTGATTCTTATGTGATTGGTATTTCACAGTTTGCAGAGCATGGTTCTCTGGATAACTGCCGCGAAGGCTTTTTAGCAGGACTTGCAGAGGCAGGAATTGTGGAAGGACAGAATCTTACAGTTATCTATGACAATGCACAGGCAGACCCGGCAACGGCAAGTACGATTGCCGACAGCTTTGTATCACAGAAAGTAAATTTGATCTGTGGTATTGCAACGCCAAGTGCCATGACAGCATATAATGCATGCCTGAATAATGATATTCCTGTTATTTATACGGCAGTTTCAGACCCGGTTGCATCAGGTCTTGCCAAGGAGGATGGTTCCAGCGTTGGTAATATTACCGGTACTTCGGATTTCCTTGCAGTAACAGAGCAGCTGGAAATGATTCGCAAGATTATGCCGCAAGCAAAGAAAATCGGTATTATCTATACAACAAGCGAGACGAATTCCGTAAGTACAATCGCAGAATATGAAAAGTATGCACCAGATTATGGATTTGAAATTGTGTCAACCGGTATTAATCAGATTAGTGAAGTTGAACTGGCAGCTAAGGATATGGTGACAAAGGTTGACTGTATCACGAATCTTACAGATAACACGGTAGTATCGGCGCTTCAGACCGTTCTTGCAGCAGCAAATGATGCAAAGATTCCGGTATTCGGAAGTGAAGTGGAACAGGTTAAGGCAGGCTGCGTGGCATCCATGGGTCTTGAATACTATGAACTGGGCAAGCAGACCGGTGCCATGGCGGCAAAGGTGTTAAAGGGAGAGAAGAAGGCTTCTGAGATTAATTTTGAAGTGATTTCCGAAGCAAGTCTCTATGTAAATACGGCGGCAGCAGAGAAGATTGGTCTGACTCTGGATGAGGAATTCGTAAAGGGAGCTTACCAGAAGTTTGATACCATTGTAGTGGAATAATGAGAGTGACTGCCATGGCGGCAGAAGAATCATGACATTTGAGAGGACTTTTTGAGGAAGGCGTTTTGGAGCTTTCTTTCAGAAAGTCCTTGTTTTATTGAAAGAAGAGAGAAATAATCTTTGGGTGTGAATTGATTTCTTGCCTCAAATTGTTTATAATAAACCATACGAATTTTTTATGACCGAGGTGTTTTATGACTCTTTTACTTAGCGTGCTGGAGCAGGGCATGATTTATGCCATTATGGCTCTTGGGGTGTACATAACATATAAAATATTGGATTTTCCTGATTTGACGGTGGATGGAAGTTTCCCGATGGGTGCGGCAATAGCCGTGGTGCTGATTGATAAAGGATGCAATCCGTACCTGACGCTTCCGATTGCGTTTGTGGCAGGTGCCGTGGTGGGAATATTGACGGGAATCATTCATGTGAAATTAAAGGTACGTGACTTATTGTCCGGAATTATCATGATGACGGGACTGTATACGGTAAATTTAAGAATTGCAGGCAGAGCCAATTTTCCGATTTATACCTGTCAGAACATTTTTGATAACAATTTTGTAAATGCCATCATTCCGGAATCGTTATCCGGATACAAGGTAGTTCTTGTAATTTTTGTTCTGACTGTCATTGTAAAATTATTGCTGGATGCTTATTTAAAGACGAAATCCGGTTTTATGTTACGGGCAGTTGGCGATAATGATACCATTGTAACATCTCTTGGCGTGGATAAGGGCCTGATTAAAATCATGGGGCTTGCCATAGCAAACGGACTGGTTACTTTAAGCGGATGTATGTTTGCACAGCAGCAGAGGTATTTTGATGTCTCCATGGGAACCGGTACGGTTGTGATTGGTCTTGCCAGTGTGATTATCGGAACCAGTATCTTCAAGAATATATCGTTTCTAAAGGTTACGACCAGCGTGATTATCGGCTCACTTCTATATAAGGGCTGTGTAGCCCTTGCCATCCGCATTGGTCTGGAATCCAGGGATTTAAAGCTGATAACGGCGGGAATGTTTCTGATTATTCTGGTACTTGGAAATGAGAGAAAGAAAAAGGTGAAAGCATGTTAGAACTGGTTAATATAAGTAAATATTATAATATGGGCTCTGTCAATGAAATGTGCCTTTTTAAGGATTTTAATTTTCAGGTTCAGGATGGGGAGTTTGTTTCTGTGGTAGGCAGTAACGGCTCCGGAAAAACCTCTCTTCTTAATATTATTTGTGGCAGTATTGAGGTAGAAGAAGGAGATGTTATTGTAGGCGGCGTCAATATTTCAAAACAAAAGGATTTTGTAAGGCACAAAAGAATAGGAAGGGTATTTCAGGACCCGTCCAAGGGAACCTGTCCATCCATGACAATCCTGGAAAACATGTCGCTTGCTGACAATAAGGGAAAAGCATATGGTCTGGCCCCATGTGTAAATAAAGCAAGAATGGATTACTATAAGGAAATACTGTCCCAGCTGAATCTGGGACTGGAGGATAAACTTCATGTTCGTGTGGGGGCATTGTCTGGTGGACAGCGTCAGGCAGTTGCGCTTCTTATGGCAACCATGACACCAATCGAATTTTTGATTCTGGATGAGCATACGGCTGCCCTTGACCCGAAGACTGCGGAAATTATCATGGAACTGACTGATAAAATCGTAAAAGAAAAAAATCTTACCACTCTTATGGTAACACATAACCTTCGTTATGCCGTGGAATATGGTAGCCGGTTAATCATGATGCATGAAGGAACGGTTATCATGGATAAGTCCGGTGAGGAAAAGAAGAATTTAAGTACGGAAGATATCATGGGTACATTTAACAGAATCAGTGTGGAATGCGGCAATTAGAAAGGAGTTTACATGGCAGAAATTCGTGATGTTAAAACAAACATTGAGAAAGTACTTATTGGAAAATCAGAGGTTATCGATTTGATTTTGACGGCGATGGTTGCCGGAGGACATGTTCTTCTGGAGGATGTTCCGGGAACAGGAAAGACTGTCATGGCAAAGACACTTGCAAAGTCTGTTGACCTTAAGTTTTCCAGAATCCAGTTTACACCGGATCTTCTTCCGGCCGATGTAACAGGACTGAATGTATACAACCAGAAAAATGGAGAATTTCAGCTAAAGAA
>CAMEUH010000057.1 GCA_945938055.1 uncultured Eubacteriaceae bacterium
CCGTTACCAGCATGCTGTATCGTTCGCTTTTCTCCTCAATATCCTGTCTGCTTACCCCATAAAACAGGAAAATATCCTTGTCGACTTTACCCATGGCTTTCATTTTTCCTTTTTGGGAAGAATAGCTGCCCGAAAGATATGAATGATTTTTCTCCATTTCCAGATAATATTCACCCTTTCCCGGTACCATAAAATAATACAGATGATAATCAAGCGGAAATTCTTCATCCGGTACAGCGATTGCCAGTCTTTGAATTTCATCTGCCTCATCCAGTACTCTCCGGATGGATTCCTCATCATTGATGTCCGGCGGTGCGATTTCTAAGGAACGCCCTATTAGTTCCGGTTTAAAACGCTGTATCATTGCCGCCTTACATTTTTCCCTGCGTTCACTAAAACGGCTTCTTAATGTGTCATCACTTTCTGCATTAATTTCCTCTGCATGATATTTTTCTTTTATGTAAGCTTCCACCTCATCCATCGTGTGAGGCGCGGCAGATAATTTCTTTTCTATCCCGGTTCTTTTCTTTTTGTATTTTTCATTCATCCGGCGCTGTTTTAGATACCGCAAATAACCTTTGAGGTCTTTTGGTTTCTCCCTGCCTCCAATCCATACGGAAGTTGGCCCGTCAGAATGTCCAATAATGGTTGTAGTGCTTGCTGCTTTCTTTGACATTTCATTTCACCCGTTTTCATATTGAAATATAATTTAATGATTTCCGTTTGCTATCTCACGGTAAAGGAATCCGCCATCTGCTTTAAACTCTGCGCACATTCATTTAACTGCTGGCTGATAGCCGTATTTTCCTGCGCACTAGCTGCATTATTCTCTACATTTTCGGCAACTTCCTTTAATTCTTTATTAACGTCTTCTATTGCCTTCTGCTGCTTCTCAACAAACTCCACAATTTCGTCAATATGCTGTTTTACTGAGCCGAGTCCGTCATTCCCTGCTGAATCGTTTCAGAGGTAGCCATAACCATTTTTTTCCCTTTGAAAACAGCCGATTGGGATTCTGCAATCAGCTTATCAATATTCTCGCTTGCCTGTGCACTGGATGCCGCAAGTGAACTGATTTCACCTGCAACAACAGCAAATCCTCTTCCTGCTTCCCCCGCCCTGGCTGCTTCAATTGAAGCATTCAAAGAAAGTAGATTCGTCTGGGCAGCAATATCCTTAATCGTTCCCACAAATCCGGCAATCTCGCCATAGCATTGTTCAATGCTGTCCATGGCATCTACCAGTTCCGCCATCTCACGATTACCTGTTTCCAGATGTTCCTTGGTTATCTCTGCATTATCACGGACACGGGATGCACGCTCTGTAATCTGCTTTATCTGCTCCGTCAACCGGGTCATGTCTTCTGATACATTGGCAACCGATTCATTCTGCATGGAAGCACTCTGTGCCACACTCTCCGTTGTTCTTCCCAGTTTATCTGCAAAATCCAGAACGCTTTGTGCCTCTTTCTTAATCTGCTTAAAGGATTCATTCAAATTACACACTATACTTTCCAGAGCATTTTTAATCTGCATATAGCTTCCTTTAAACTCTCCGTCTATGGTAACTGTCAGGTCCTTATCAGAAATTGCGGTTACCATACCTGAAATACTGTTAATATAAAACTTAAGACTCTCTATCGTCTCATTTATGGAATCTGTCAGCCGCTCAATTTCCAAAGAATTCTTCTCTTCATCAAATACCACTGACAAATCCCCTTCTGCAACCTGGGTCATTTTTCCGCTGATGGACTCCAGCGGCCGGAATAAAACACTGATTTTTCCATGAACAGACTTTCTTGTAATCGCAGTCGTGACCAAGTAAATCACAAGATTCAGACCGATAATCAGTGCAAAGAAAACCAGTATCATGTATAATGGTTTCACTGAAATCACTTTCCAGCCTGTAACCGCTGAAATGTTACCAATTCCAACTTTCAAGCCGCCTTGATAATCCAGGAAAAGTCTTATAGTCATGTTTCCCTTTAAGAATGGCTCATATCTTCCTGCATTTACTTCCTGTACAGTATGCGTGCTGTCCACATTCATCGAATATTCGGCATTTGGATGTACGAGAATCGTTCCATCAGCAGTCGTCAGAAATACATAGCTGCTTGTCTTATAGCTTTTCTCAATGAGTGAAACCAGATTGTCCATATACATATCCATTCCCACTACACCTGCCACTTTTCCATTTCGATAAGTAGCTTTAGCCAATGTAATACAGATTCCTCCGGTCTGCATATCCACATAAGGATCAGAAATATATACTTTCTCCGGTTCTGCCTGCGCACCCTGATACCATTCACGCTCCGTTACAATAACATCCTCCGGTGGCTGCCATCCACCACTCATAATGGTAATATTTTCATCATAACAGCTGTATACCGCCGAAATCTGTTCATCCATTGCCACCATGGAATCCACATAACTTAGAATTGCCTCCCTGTCGTTAAGGGTTCCGCTGCTGATTCCCGCTGCAATTGCCTCCAGCATACTTACTTTACTCTGCATGGCGCAGTCAATTTCTTCTGTATATTCCCCGGCAGAACTACGGTTGTCCTTCAAAGTATACATAATTGCAAAAACTCCGCCGATAAGAATCGATTCCAGACATACGATAATGAGTGCACGCCTCAGCACCTTAATGAACGTACGCCCAATTCTGCTGCTTAACCCTTCTTTTGTCTGTTCTTTTCTCTCATTTCCAATCCTGTCCATATGTATTCCTCCAACAATTATTTTAATTTTCCCTTTTCAAGAAGTTACGGTATCCAGACTCTATTCCAAAAAATTCATTCTTTCACCATAAACAATAAGCCAAAGGTACCAGGCCCACAGTTTGCTGAAATAGCAGGTGATGCTTTCTGATAAATGATATTCTCGAAGTCTCCCTTACTCCTAACCTGTTTTTCAATTTCTTTCAACTCTTCATTTGTCAGTCCGGCATGAGCAACAAATAAAATTCTTTTATCCACCTTACCCATGTTATTCAATGTTGATGCAATATATTTCTTCCATGCATAATCTCTTGTTCCTATCCGAATCGCACCTACCTTCATGCTGCTGTTTTTCAGGATAATAACTGGATGAATCATAAATGCTTTACAAATTGTATCTATTTTTGACGAAATTCTTCCGACCCGTGCCAGATATTCTGTACTGTCTACAATGAAACTGGTTTTGACCCGCATCTTAAGGTGTTCCATTTTATTTATAATGGTATCGGCATTCATTCCATTTGCCGCATACTCTGCTGCACACAATACCATCATTCCCATTCCACTGGACAGATGCCCGGAATTAACCACAAATACATTATCAAATGTTTTTGATGCCTCTAAGGCATTTTCATATCCCCGACTGACATTTTTAGCCATTGCAATATGAACAATGTATTGTGCCTTTGTCAGCTGCTCTGCGAAAAACTCTTCATAGTCCGCCACTTCAGGTGCTTCTGACTGCACACGTTTACCCATCTCTCCTATGTAAGAAAGAATTCCATCCGGCTCCGTCTCCACTCCATCCAGAAACTCACCACCTTCTGTCACAACCCGATATGGCATTACAGTAATCTGATGTTTGTCTACAAGCTGTTTTGGAAGATCACATACACTATCCGTGGAAATCATGATTGGAATTTTCTTTCTATGTGAGAGAACAGGAGACTCGACCACACCGATGGAACCATCTGTTTTCATCATGTGCACCAGTTCCCTTGGAAGATGTCTCAATAGTTCTGTTTCCAGCTGCATACCGCTGACCGGTTTTAAAAGATATCCGTCAAAACCTTCTCTTCGATAAAGAGCCTGATTTTCCCCACCTGCATTTGCTGTAAGAACCACAACCGAAGTATTCTGATTTAATCCACCTGTCTGTGTGCGGATTTTATGCAGACATTCAATGCCATCCATCTCCGGCATAAGGTGATCCATAAAAATGACATCATATCGATTCTGAAGCGTCTGTTTCAGGCATTCTCCACCACTTAAGACCGTATCGATGTTCACCTTGGTTTCCCGCAGGAGCTTTTTTGCAACCATCAGGTTCGTTTCATTATCATCAACAATCAGGACATGAGCCTTCGGAGCCTCAAAACTTTGCTTATAATGCTGCCTTACATTTAAGGCATGTTTCTCTTCCAGATTAAGATCACCAATCTCCGCTTCACTGACAACCTTCTGCGGTAAGGTAATCACAAAAGTCGATCCTTTCCTGTAGACACTATTTACCGCAATCTCACCGTCCATAAGCTCGACCAGCTGCTTTACAATAGAAAGTCCCAGACCGGTTCCTTCAATATAGCGATTCTTTTCCTCGTCCACTCTCTTAAATGCACTGAATAAGAACGGGATATTCTCTTTTTTGATTCCCATACCTGTACCTGCTATCGAATAAGATATTTTTGCATAGCCATTTTCCTGGCTCTTACACTGAATTGACAGCGTAACGGAACCTTCTGTTGTATATTTAACAGCATTGTTCAGCACATTAATCAGGATCTGTTTAATCCGCACCTCGTCACCATATAGCTGCGAAGGCAGTGTCTGATCCACATTCACATGAAATTCCAGACCCTTTTCCTTGGCGCGCACCCAGATCATGTTGACAATGTCGGACAGCATGTCTCCCACATTATAGGTAACAGGCACAATATCCATGTTTCCGGATTCTATTTTCGACATATCCAGAATATCATTAATAAGTGTAAGAAGCATTTTGCTTGCGCCCTGAATACTTCTGGCATCTGCCGCTACCTCATCGGATACATCCTCACGCAGAATCATCTCGTTTAAACCGATAATGGTATTAATCGGTGTCCGGATTTCATGGCTCATGCTGGAGAAGAAACGGTTCTGCGCCTGATTCAGTTCCTCAATCTCTTTTTTCTGTTTCTGCGTAGTCTCATTCTCTGACTGATAAATTGCATTCTGAAATAAAATCATCCCGCAGATCATACTCGCAACAATAAACAATGTAGTTAACGAATCAACATATGCCATTTCAAGTGAATGCTGGATAACAAGTTTCGGATAAAAGTATGCAACATAATAGCAGACCGCACTGATAAAAAAGCTGCTTACAATCAAAACATATTTTATTTTATTCTCCACAACGAGGCAGACAAACACCACTCCAAACAAGAACCAGATTGGTGCACCTCCATAAATTCCTCCGGTCGACAGAAAATTGAACGGCAACACACAAAAAATGATAATAAACGCAATGAGTACTGCTCCAAACTGTATTCTATGATAACGAATAGCAAAATATGTACTTCCCAAAAGGAACACAAACATAACAAGCAGCACAACAGAATTTGCAGTATTTTCCCCTGCTACAAATCCGGTTATAATCGATATGGCAAGTCCAAGCAATCCTATCATCACAAGCAGCCGGAACATACGCTCCTGACGGCTCCGACTGCAATCACCAATCGCCTGAATCAGTTTTTTCGGATTCATTCCACTTCACCGCCTTCCACTTTTTCGATTAAAGTCTCCACCTTCTTGGAAGCTGCACCGAATTCAAAATCGTCCACATCCTGCCGTACATCATAAAGGAGTTTTCCAATAGACTCACCCCGGTATACAGCTGTACTTATTTCTGAAATCAAGGACCCTGCCTTTTCCGCTTCAAAGGCATCCAATCCCCCTTTCAATTTTGATAACCGCTTAAGCAGCTCATCTGCGGATATTTCCGGTTCGTCCCCTTTTACCGTCTGCATATCATGTTTTTGGTCCAAACCAAGTACATCATATATACACTGCGCCACCTGATGGTATTCGGAAAGAAGTCCTTCATGATGTTCCCTAATATAGCCTACATCACGATTTTTTGCTGCCGTTTCCGCATTTTTTGCGTCTTCCGACAATGAAACCGCACCCACCATCTTTGCAGCACTCTTCAATGCATGAACCCGAATACAGTAATTTTCAAAATCTTCCTGTCCAAAGAAATCATTTATTTCCTTTTCCTTTCGTTCCGCACCTTCCGCAAATTCGGTCAACAATTTCACATAAAAATCCTTATCGCCACCACAGTATTGAATACCGGAATGTGTATGAATTCCGACATTTTCAAGCCGGATTATTCTATCTTCTTCGGAATGTTTTTCCGGCATCTGTTCGTTTATAATTTCCCTATTTTGTACGTCCTGCTTTCCATTTGTTTCTTCAATATTGGAATTTTTTTCATCCACAAACATAATCGAAGATTTTGGCAGCACTTTTCTCAGGACACGCTCAAGTTCCAATGGCTCAACCGGTTTGGATATAAACTCATCAAAACCTTCCTTAAGGAACATTTCCCTCGCACCGCTAACAGCATTTGCCGTAAAAGCGATGATTGTAAGTACCTTGTTTGAACCGTTATAAATTTTGCGGAGCCGTTTTAACGTCTCCACGCCATCCATTTCCGGCATCATATGATCAAGAAAAATCAGATCAAAGTCTTCTTTTTCACAAAGTTCAATTGCCTGCCTTCCACTCTCGGCTTTCGTCACAATCATCTGATAGTTCTTGAAAATTCCTTCTGCAACCATCAGGTTCATAGGTTCATCATCTACAACAAGCACTCTGACACCCGGGCAGAGCATATATTTTTCCTTAAGCAGCGACTCATCTTCTGCCACTCCCGCCTTTAAAATATTGACGATCGGCAGACTGTAAAACGGCTTTTTCAGAAGCCTTACCCTGCTTTCCTGCGGTAAGGTAAAATCTTCATCTGCCACTACAATAACCTTTATGTTCTGATTCAAATCTTCAAAATAGGACTGATTCTCATCATATTCTTCTCTTCCAATGAACAGATGAGTCAGCTGACACACGGACGTCAGTTTTTCCAGCTCATCCAT
Organism: uncultured Eubacteriaceae bacterium; assembly: GCA_945938055.1. Classification (GTDB taxonomy): domain Bacteria; phylum Bacillota; class Clostridia; order Lachnospirales; family Lachnospiraceae; genus MGBC120314. Next base: position 6,856 of record CAMEUH010000057.1, read on the forward strand.
ATTAAAAATCCTGTGCAGTGACACATCCAGTCCCTGAACCATATGGGAAATCATCTCATTATAATAATCTCTTACCTGCGGAACTTCGTATTTCTCCGGTCTTAGGTAACAGGCCAGACACAATTCATCCCGATTTTCCACCACCATGACAGGAGCTTCATCCGATACTTTCTGTGGAATGCTGACAGATACAGTGGTGCCTTCTCCCACAATACTTTCCATCTGAATGAAACCCTCCATTGCGGATACCATGCCGTACACAATCGGAAGTCCTAAGCCCACCCCCCCGGCTCTGCGGTTTCTTCCACCGCTGGACTGATAAAATCTCTCTCTGATCTTTTCGAGTTCTTCCTTGGCAATCCCTATACCGGTATCTCTTACCCTGATACACAGATTAACGCCGTATGCCTTGCGCAGGGCATATACTCTGACATAGACTCCTCCCTTTTGGGTAAATTTAATTGCATTATCAATAAGATGTTCCAATATCTTTTTAATTTTCTTTTCATCCCCAAGAAGAACAGAAGGTATGCAGGGATCAATATCAAAAATCAGTTCCAGCCTGTTTTCTCTCTCTAACCGGCGATTTCCAATGATAATATCATTGATAAGGGATGAAATCATATAAGTATCTTCGCTGACCTTGACTCTCCCGGTATCTATTTCCGTAAAATCAAGGATATCACCAATCTGGCCAAATAACCTGTACCCAGCCATCTGTATGGAAAATAAATCCTTCTTTTTCTCAGCACTTTCTTCTTTTTTCAGCATAACTGCCGTAATTCCCGTAACGGCATTAATCGGAGTTCTAAGCTCGTGGGACACATTTGCCAGGAAATCTTCTGTCCTACGGTTTGTTTCTTCCAGCTCAGCAATTTTATTATCCGTACTTTTTCTTTCCTTACTGCGCCTTCCCATCGCAATTTTCGTCATATACCCCGCCATATAGACAAGTACAAGGTGTAAAAGAATTCTCGTAACCGCAAGCGCAGAAAATTCCAAAGAAGCACCAAGCACAAACACAAAATCATAACCCATTGTCAGAAAATATGTAATCACACAAAACCTGATGATACTGTAGCTTTCTGTGGCAGAATACAATATGATAACTAAAATCATAAGCGGTGCCAGATCATAGATACTGGTCTCATGGGTTCCATAAAAGAAAATTGCCAGCATCGACAGAATAAAATACCCCCAAAGCCTGATTGATTCAGGGATTTTTTCTGTAATGTGAATTACCCAGCTCGCAGCAAGTCCTAACAGCAGCAGAACAATGGCACCTGTCTCCCAGCCAAGAAGTAGAGATTCTCCTGTTAACATAAAAATCAAAATTGTACAGACAATCAATATCAAAAGATGTGTTGCCCGCTGTTTTTCCTGCTCATACATTGACTCTTCCACCTACTTTTCTAATCTATTATAGCATTTTCTAATTATTCTTTATTAATACGAATACTGCCCTTTGAATTCCATTTATCCCGTATCACTCCAATGTATTTTGCCATCAAAGGAATATAGGTAATCACAAAAACAACAACTGCCCAGTTTTTTACTGACTTTTTGCTTTTTTCCGGAACCGCAATTCCAGCCAGAATGCCCATTGCAAAAAGGCAGAATTTTAATAATGCCATGTCTTTCCAGTCACACTTTTTTAAGTATGCATCCGCACTTTCAAATAACCATTTCATATTGTCACCTCCCAATAAAAAAATACTCTTTAATATTTCTTTATTATACCATATTCCCTGCACAAAGGCACCTTATTTCCACACAAAATCGCCTCAATACAAAATGCCATCATAATATTGCAGCAAAAGTCCCACAACACCATTATAAGCCGCGATTCCTTCCTCTACTCCATTGGCTTTAAGACTGGTATCTATCACTGTTGTGGAAATCTCATCCACTTTTTTTGTGGAAATCAATGAATGTTCTTCTATTTCTTCCCACGTTTCCTCTTTCAGAAAAATACAGTCATTTGCCACAAGCAAAGACCTTTCCGGCTGATTTCTGTAACGCGCCCATTCTTCTTTACTTCCGGACATAAAAAGAGAATCCTGGTAAGCACGTTCCAGATAATTAAGAACGGCTAAATAGCCACTATACTGAAAAAATACATCCTCACTATTTATGCATGCCAGATACGAAAGAAATTCCGCTTCATCCTCAAAACTGTAACCATGCAAATGAGCAAGTTCATGGCAGAAGGTCGATGGATAATTCGTAATATACATCTTTCCATTACAATTTGCCTCCAACGAAAATGAATAGTATACTCCTGCAATATTCGCCTGGCTCATGTAAGCCGAATGATAAATATATTTTACGTCCGGGTAATACCCTGCAAGTCTTGGATATTCTTCCGATAATCCCCAAAGTGCTTCCTTTGCCGTCAACTGCATGTCCTTACGATAAATAACATTTTCCTCTTCATCACGCTCCATAAGTTCTGCGTATGCATTGCATTGTTCCACAATAAAATTTCGCAGGATTTCAAGTTCAGTAAGAGTATATTCCCTGCTTTCTTTCATTTTATTCGGATCCAGAGGGCTGCAATGATACAAAACGGAATAATTCAAAGTAATGATTAGACAGACCGTCAGAAAGATAACTCCAACCATTTTATAAAATTTTATCGTCCTCCGAAGAAAAGCTTTTTTCTTTCCAAGGAACACGATACAAATTCCCAGAATAACAACAATTAATGTCAGGATAATTGCTATGACTATCATGATTTCCCCCACAGAGAAGGAAAATATATTCATGAATCTTGCAAAGATATTAACCCATATAGGAAATATACAGACCACATACCAGTCACATAACGCAGGCGAAATCCATGCCGCCAGATTTAAAAATATAATGATTGCTGACATCACTATGATGTATCGTTTGTATTTCATAAAATGACTACCACCTTAACTGTCATTATAAATCAAGCCATAGTTGTCTAAACCATGGCTTGCTGATTCCTCATCTTCTATTTTTTATGGGCAATACGAACTTTTGATTTCTTTATTCATCTTGCTTAAGTAATTGGTTTATTTTATCAACCATTTCATTAATTGTGCCTGCCTGTGTGGCCACTTCTGCTACATCGTTGGCATTGCTCTCAGCCATTGCATTGATGGAGTTAAATTGTTCATTTGCATTGCGAATGCTTTCTGCAATATCCTGATTAATAGATACGGTCTTTTTAATAACTTCCGCCTGCTTACCATGAGCATCTCCCATTGTACCAATAACACTTACAGATGCATTAAGACTCTCCGTTATTTCTTCCATGCTTTTGAATACATTTGCAAAATATTCATTTTGTCTTCCGAGCTTTGTTGAATTTTCCTCTATCTGTACTGTGATTTCCCCGACATTTTGCTGTACCCGTTCAATAACTCTTTCAACAACCTCTAAGGATTCCTGTGTACTATTGGCCAAATTACCCACTTCAGTTGCCACCACTGCAAATCCCCGTCCTGCTTCTCCAGCTCTTGCTGCTTCAATCGAAGCATTTAATGCCAATAAATTGGTAGAAGAAGAAATATCGCTGATCAGCTTCAACGTAACACCGATTTCCTGTACTGCACCGGAAAGCTTTTGTGCTATATCCGTTGTAATCTTCATTGATTCTGATACTTCGCCATTGATTGCGTGTAAATCATTCAATAGTTTTTCATTTTCCTTAGATTTATCAAGCAAATCCCTGGAAGCTGTTTCCACTCTTTCGACGTTATCCGCAACAATACGTTCCCACTCGCTTAATTCACCCAGATTGGTCATGCTCTCATCTGTTTTGGAACTAAGCATATTACTACTTTCTACTAATTGCTCACTGGTAGCTGCAAGTTCCTGCGCAGAAGCACTTTCATTTTCTGAAATCTGTGAAAGTGTCGCACCTGCAACATATAAACTTTCTGATAGTGCCGAAACCTCTGTAAGAACATTCTTTACCTGTTCCGTATTTTTCTCCAGTTCATCTTTCTTGGCATTTACCAGAAATCTGTTAATCAGCCATGTTAATAATACGATTGTTGCTAAAGACAATGCCACACATACAACCCTGTCCAACATATTTACCATAAACGTTCCATCTTTGGCAGGTAAATGAACGTCTCCATATAAAAACCACGAAGCAATAACAGAAACACCAATTTCAGCGGCAGTAAGCGCAACCATTTTATAATCCAGAAAAAAAGAAGTTAATATTACGAAGAAAAATGCAAATCCCCAAAAATCGGTTGCCGGTATCATATATACAATAAAATTAAACTGAATAAACATAATTACTACAAGAAATATTTTTCCTGCCTTTAGTTTGTTTTGCATAACATAACCATCTCTTATTCCGGTCTTAATAAAGAATACTCCTATTGCCAGATAAATCAGACAGGTAACATCAAAAACAATTAAGGCCATCCAGCTTACAGTCGGAAGCCAGCCTACAATCTTCGAAAAGGTGTATGCAAGCCCTGCACATTCACAGGCCCCCGGTACAAGCAAAAGAACAAGTACATAAACCTTGTTTATATATTCATCCAATGCTGAAACGTATTTCTTTTTAGGTAGATTTTCAAATGTTTTCATAAGCATTCTCTCTTTCTTCTAAAATTCACAATATAGTACAATTTTGTTATAATATAGCATATTTGTACATATTTGTCAATTTCTATGAATTCCATTTGAAATTTTTGTATAATTTTACCATACCAAAATCCTAATGCCAGTACGGTTTCTGGTCTTTATGGGTAAATCCCTGCATCCGTTCCGTCAGTGCTGATAATTCCTCCCCATATACAAGAATCTGTTTTTCGTTGAGCAGCCCTTTTTCTTTCATGACCTCGAAGCTTTCCGTAAACTTTTTTAATTCACGCTGTGCCTCGTCCTTATAGTTATTCCCAAGGTTCATGTGAATCTGCGAGATAATCTCATCCAGTTCGGAAATCTTGTCCCTGGAGGATAATCTGCTTTTAAATTTACCATTTTCATCAATGCTTTGTGTCTTATGCAGAAAATCAAATAGTCCCATTTTCAATTCTCCTTCTCTTGCAAACACCCAAAATGGCCATATATTCCAACCATTTTTTTCCCGCCATTAAAATTAGCCGAAAAGAAACGATTGAAATATATGGCCTTCTTTTTCAGTATGATTCCATTACAATCAACTTTCCTGATCTATCTTCTCCACCTTAATAGCAC
>CAMEUH010000058.1 GCA_945938055.1 uncultured Eubacteriaceae bacterium
TGTTAAAATGACATACAGGATACCAAAGGAGGGATCAATACCTGATGTCGGGGCCGGATTCCATTCCGTACTGAACAAAATCTCTTTCAATCCTACCTTAAAGATTGCAGGAGTACCACTGATGATCATGTAAAGTGCAATTGCAGCCACGGCAAATACCGCTGTAATTGCGCATACAGTAAAAATACCCTTTGCCACATTTTCGACTGTCGATTTTGAAATTCCTGATTTCGACTCAATAATCGAAACAATTTTTGTTTCACTATCCATATATACCTCATATCAGCCAAAGCCGGTGATTGTTCACAACCACCGGCCTTTGCCGTTCATATAAATTAATCAGCTACAATAAGTCCAACCTGTTTAATAACGGCCTTGCCTTCATCTGATTTAATGTAAGCAAAGAATTCCTGAACCAGTTCGCTCTGTGCGGAAATTTCACCCTTTGTAGCCATTACGAATGGTCTGCATAAGAAGTATGTACCAGCCTTAATGTTGTCTGCTGTTGCTGCCACACCTTCAAGAGAAGCTGCTACTACTGTATCATCTACTGCATCAAGGGAAGCATATCCAATTGCACCCGGAGTTGCAGCTACCTTTGCAATTACGGCACCGGTACTGTCTAACTCACTTGCATACTTGCATGCATCTTCTACCTTAAGAAGTTCTTCAAATGCTCCTCTTGTACCGGAACCAGCTTCACGTCCGATTACAACAATCGGTGCATCATTTCCGCCAAGATCCTTCCAATTGGTTGTTTCTCCCTTATAAATGGAAATTAACTGATCTTTTGTAAGATTAGTTACGGTATTTGACTTATCAACAATAACTGCAATACCATCAATTGCCACAATATTTTCAACGGCTCCTGCCTGCTTTTCTGAATCCTTTAAATTTCTTGAAGAATTACCGATATCAACCTTACCGTTTGTTACTGCTTCAATACCTGCACCCGAACCTGTAAATTCCGGTGAAACCGTTACATCCGGATACTTTGCCATAAAGCTTTCTGCAAGTGCATTTGCAAGTTTTTCCATGGAGGTTGAACCGGATAATGTAATCGAACCAGATAACTTTTTCTCCGCTGTTGCAGTTGTTTCTGCTACAGTTGTTTCTGCTGCCTGTGTTGTCTTTGTTGCATCATTGTTTGCTGTTGTAGTACTTGTCTGCTCATTTGAGCCGCAGCCTGTAAGACTTGCCACAATAAGTGTTGCTGCCATTACGGCACCTAAAAATCTCTTTTTCATAATTTCTCTCTTCCTTCTTTTCTAGATTTTTCTTTTTTGATTTCCGCATTGTGGCACAGGGTATGGTTTCGGTTATGGAGTCGGTTCCCCGTGCCACATGCTACTTGTAATCTTAGATTTTCAATGTAAAATCAAAAACCATATTTATGTAAAGATTATGCAAATTAAATGTAATCTATTTACTAAGACTCCAAAAGTCCTCCGGCATTTTCATAAGACTGGGAAAACAACAGCTCCTGGGCATTAAACGCAGTTTCTCCTTCTTTTAATGCGACTCTTTTATAAGAGCCATCCGGTTTCTGTTCTCTTGCTTTTATTCCGTCACTGAGCATGGTTGTAAATAATTCCAGAATCCTCATTTTTATATCTTCATCATAAACCGGAACTGCAACCTCCACTCTTCTTGTGGTATTTCTTGTCATGAAATCCGCAGATGCAATGTAAACTTTTCTGCGTTTCGCCGTTCCAAAAATATAAATTCTTGAATGTTCCAGATATCTTCCCACGATGCTGATTACCCGGATATTTTCTGTTTTACCCGGAATTCCTGCCACAAGACAGCATATTCCTCGGATAATCATTTCTACCCGTACACCTGCCATTGATGCCTCAATCAGCTTATCAATAATCGTTTTATCCGTAAGGGAATTCAGTTTCAGACCAATATATGCGTCTTCTCCTTTTTTCGCTGCCTGAATTTCCTCTTCTATCATGTCAAGCACCTTATTTTGAAGACATTTCGGTGCAACCAGCAGATGATTTGACGATTCAATTACTTTCCCAAGTGCGAGCGCATTAAAAATCTGTGCTGTTTCAATACCAATATCAATGGAAGCTGTCATCAGTGATAAATCTGTATACAGTTTTGCCGTTTTTTCATTATAATTTCCCGTCCCGATCTGGGTAATGTATTCTACCTGATTCTCGCCTTTTCTTGTAATCAGACAAAGCTTGGAATGAACCTTCAGCTTATCCAGTCCGTAAATAATACGACATCCGGCATCTTCCAGCCTCCGGGACCATTCAATATTATTCTCTTCATCAAAACGTGCTCTCAATTCCACCAGCACAATTACTTCCTTGCCATTTTCTGCCGCATCAATTAAAAGCTCAACAATCTTACTCATTCTTGCCACGCGGTACAGCGTCATTTTAATGGATACAACACTCGGATCCTGCCCTGCCTCTTCCAGCAGCTTTAGAAATGGGCGCATACTTTCATACGGATAGGATAATAATTTATCCTTTTCCTTAATCTGCTCCATCATGGAACGCTCTTCATCAATAAATGGTGATTTCTGTGGAATTCTTCTCTCGTAAAACAATTCCCTTTTATCCCTTAAAAGATCCCTTATAATAGATACAAAAGATAAGTCCAGCGGTGCCCGTGAATGAAACACCTGATTTACGTTAATTTCCAGATAATTACAAATAACCGCAATAATATTTTCATTAATGTTACGTGAAAACTCCAGCTTTACCGGGCACAGTTTCCGGCGTTTGCGAATCAGCTCTGACATAATATCCCTATAATCCAGATCCTCATCATAGGAGGCTTCATCTGCATCAATGTCTGCATTCCGGATAATCCGGATTAAAGATTTACTTTTCACGGTATAACTCTCAAATATCTGTGGTGCAAAATGAAGTATCAGTTCCTCCACCAGCATGAATCTCTGTGTATCAGAAGGTATTGGAACCAGCCGTTTAAATATTTCATTACTGCATGGCACTATGCCAAGTTTTTCATTATTTCTTGCCGTACGCAAAACAACGACCGCATAAATTTCCTGATTTTTAAGAAACGGAAAAGGCTGTTTCTTTCCAATTACCTGAGGCGACAGCAATGGCTTGATTTCATTATTAAAGTACTGCTCCAGATATTCGGCTTCCTTCTCGTTTAATTCCGTAAAATTCACAAGACTGATTCCCTCTTCTTCTGCCCTTCTCATTAAGTCCTCATAAATCCGGTCCTTCTCTACAGACATCTCATGAACATTCTCAAGAATGGCATCTATCTGCTCCTTACAAGTCATGTTCGTTTTATTGTCTCGGTCCTCTTTTGATACCATCATGCGGTCATGCAGGGATCCAACCCTTACCATGAAAAATTCATCCAGATTACTCTGGAATATGGAAATAAAGGATAAACGCTCTGCAAAAGGGACACTCTCATCTGCCGCCTCTTCCAGAACCCTCTGGTTAAATTTCAGCCAGGATAACTCTCTGTTGGCATAACAATTATAAGTCATTGCTTTTTCCTCCCGTAAATTGTTAGTTTCTCTTGAGTTTAATATACTTTTTCCATGTAAAATCCCTACTATTACTTTGTAAATTTCTTCTAAATTAAACGTAAAAAATCCGGTTTCATCATACTTTCTGATGAAACCGGATAAAATCTTTAACTATTTTCCCTATTCCAAAGGCAAAAACTGTGCCTCCCGCCTGTCATACACCGTAAAATACCGAAATCCTGCTTCCTTTAGCATCTCATACCCCTGCTTTGTAACAATGCCGACATGTTCCAGAAGATGAGCATCCGAGCCAACTGTAATAATCTCGCCTCCCAATTCCCGGTAGAGCTTTAAAAGATACATGTCGGGCATGGTATCCTTTAATCCACGCGCTATTCCAGACATGTTCAATTCAATTCCTTTTCCCCTCTCAATTACCTTCTTAAATATTTCCACATACTGTTCCTGATACTGCCTGACATCTACCTCAATCCCTGTCTGCATATACACATATCTTGACGGATAAGTAACATGTCCAAGTACATCATAATCATACTCGGCAGCCAATGTATATAGCCATTCCACATAGCCATCATAAACCACGTGATAATCTGTTTCGTTATAATTATAATCATATGCGTCCTTATCATCCCACAGATTATGAATGGAGCCGATGATAAAATCCAGGGGATACTCTGCAAGAAACCTTAACGCTTCCTTACGGTTTGCCTGAGGCTGTCCATATTCCACCCCAGAAAGCACCTTAAGCCGTCCCCGGTATGCTTCTTTCATCTCTTCAAGCTCTTTATATAAACTTTTGCAGTCCAGAATATATTCATATGGTTTGTCCGAGTAAATATCCATGTGGTCGGTAATGGCAATCTCCGAAAGCCCTCTTTCGATTGCCGTTTCACAAATATCACGCAGCTCATGTGCTCCGTCAAATGAATATTTCGAATGCAGATGATAATCTACTAAATACATTTTTTTGTCCGTTCCTTCCCTGACCGGTATTAGTACAGAATCTCTTCCATGAAGAAAACCTCTTCAATTCCACTGAGTTCTGTCATGACCTTGTCGTGATTCAGCTTCACACCCAAATCCAGCTGTATCGTCAGATTAATGTAATCCCCGTTTCGTTTCTTTTCCATGGAGCATACTTTAAAGCCATGCTCTTTGATGCAATTCATGACCTTCTTGACACCCTCACTATTTTCTACTTCCATCTGAATTCTTAAATCCCGGTTAAATTTGTCCTGCCTTTTGCTGATACCTGCCATAAACGTAATCACAACCATAGTCAGTAAAAAGGTAACCACGGCAGAAATGATATATCCGGCTCCAATAGAAATTCCCAGTACTGCTGTTGTCCATAACGTTGCCGCCGTTGTAAGTCCTTTCACGTGGCTTTTTCCTGTCACCACGATGGTGCCAACGCCAAGAAATCCGATACCACTAAGAACTCCTTGTGCCAGTCTTACCGGGTCTCCCGAACCATATAACATAATACAGCGGATATCAATAATCTGTGCCAGTGCCGAACCAAGGCACACCAACGCAAAGGTTCTCATGCCAGCAACCTGCTTTGATGCTCCCCGCTCTATTCCTATGACAGACCCCATTACTGTTGCTAAAACCAACCGGATGACCACGGAAATTTCGTTCAGCTCCTGCAGACCTGCAAAAAAATTCACAAAAGCTCCCATCTGTCCGTCCTCCAAATTAAATATTTAGCTTTATCTTAACATATTTCATGAAAAAGTAAAATCCTAACTTCACACCGCTCATCCATACATTGATGGTTTTTCCTGGATTTTACATCATTCTTGCAATAAACACACTGGCAGCAATTCCGGCAAATGTACTAAGTAATGCACCAGTCAGCGTCCAGCGTGTTTTTTTAATTTTTGCTGTCATGAAATATACCGACATGGTATAGAATACGGTTTCCGTGCACCCCATCATAATCGATGTCACAAGTCCGATATACGAATCCGTTCCATATTCTTTAAATATGTCCAGCGCAAGCCCTGTTGCCGCAGATGATGAAAATAAACGCACAATTGCAAGTGGAATCAATTCACCCGGAAAATATAACCGTTCTGCCACAAATGCCAGTTTTCCACAAAAAAAATCCAAAAATCCGGATGCCCTTAACACTCCTACTCCAACCATCAGCCCCACCAGCGTAGGCATAATATCAACAACCGTTTTGATTCCATCCTTTGCTCCCTTTACAAAGCTATCATATACATTCCGCTTCATGAGAACCGCAAAGCCAACAATATAGAAAATCACAAACGGAATGATATAATCCGATATGTAAACAACAAATTCCATAAAAAACACCATAAAATGCTTTGTTACATTTTATGGTGCTCTCTTAATTTCTATTCATCCCATAGGATTCTTTATTTATGCCGGATTAAATAAAATGCCGCTCCCTTATGAAACATAAACTCAATCTCATGCTCACATCCGACAGTTTCCTTAAGTTTTTCCAGAACCACATTCGGATCTTTATAACTTGTACTGTTTATCATGAAAATAAAATCTTCCCCGTTTGCCGGACATTTTTTACTGTCAAAATCATTCATGTCATTATAAACAATAAACCGTGTTCCAAGTGCCAGGTCATAATAATTTTCCATCATGGACCAGCTCTCATATCCATAATAAACCCATGGAAGTTCGCGGTATTCTTTCAGGATTTCCCTCTTGCGGTTATATTCCCCGGAACGATCCACATATCCCATGGACATCTCATCAAACAGTGCGGTCCCAATATTAAACAGGATTAAAATGCCAAGTACAATATAACCAAGCTTTGCAATAATCTGTTTTTGCCATTCTCTCGTTATCTCTGCATACTTCATGCAGTCTACAAAAATCAGAATCACTGCAATATAAGCAATCGTCGTCGGCATGTAAAAATACCGGTAATCCAGATAAAAACTTGGTGTTACATGCGCAACAATCACACTATAAAATAGCGTTCCGCCAAGAAGCATGGCAATCACCGGAAGGTCCTTATCCTTTTTGCGAATCAACAGAATCAGTCCTGCTATTACAAGAAGAATTCCCATCCAATAAAAATTATAAAACATCAGCTTTGGCATGACTGTCAGTCCAAAACCAAGCTCTTTAAATATCATTGAAAAATCTGCTGCCTGTGATAAAACTTCTTCACCGCAATAGCGGTAAAAAATCTGGTCAATCCATTCTTCCCACAGCCTTGTTGCAATTCCTACTGCAAGAATCATGGATACAATATACGCTCCCATTTTCTTCCATTTCTTCTTTACAATGCAGAAAATAGAATAGATTGCTGTAAATCCCACTGCAAATACTGCAAAATAATACTGTGTCAGAAAGCCAAATGCAGTTGTCACGGAAAGTGCCAGATAAAGACAAATCCTCACCCATTTACTTCCTTTTTCCTGCATCACAAGATAACTGAGAAATACATAAAGCATTGCCCATGCCGTCAACATGCAGTACATACGGATTAACATGGAATTTGTAAGCGCTGATGGCAGAATTCCAAGTGCCACGGACGCCATTAATGCCATCAGTTTCTTTCTGGTTATCAGATAAAAAAGCAAATATGCAAGAATACAGATTCCAATAACGCAAATCAGGTTAATGGATAAGCCCACCCATTTGGAAATACTTCCTTTCATGAGAACAGACACCATATGCATTGTCATGAAATAAATTGGTGGATGGTCATCTGCTTTGACATTATTAATAGTTCTTCGGAAAAACTTCCCAAGCTCTGCACTCATGTCATCAACCACAAACTGCGAATCATACCAGGTATCGTAAGAAATCCTCGCCCCGACGCCACAACCGGAATTCGCCGTAAAATACGAATAAATCTCATCACAGAACCATATAATTTTGTAGTGGCTCCAGTACAGAAACACCCCTGTGACAATTAATACCGCAGCAAGCATGACCAGCCCGTTTAACCCGATTTCTTTTTTATTTTTTTGAAAAAACTCCTTGATTTGTTTCATTCACTCTCTCCTCATTTACTTTACGCTATGTGTCACTTTATATACCGACATAAAGCCCTTATTGGTTAAAAATTCATATTCCAGTTCCCCTTCAAACCACTGTTTCAGATTATAAAAAGCATCTTCTTCAAAATAGGAACCAGTTTCTGCAAAAAGAATAAATTCACAATTTTTTTGCGTATATTCTTCATCCTGAAATGGAAAATCATAATTTACCATGATAAATTTATCTGCCATTACCGAGTCATAGAAAAGCTCTGTCATGGTTGCATTTTCATAACCAAAATAAATCCATGGCAATGACTTGTTTTCTTCCAGTATTTCCATTTCCCGTGCATAACTTCCCTTTGTATCCACATAAGTAATTGCATCCTTATCATACACCGGACGTATCATGTTTAAGATGGTTAAGAGCAGACAGAACAGAATCCCTGCATGAACTTTTTTAACCAGCTTTTCTGATACAAAAGATACCGCCAGTATTTCCGCAAGATACGCAAGTACTACTACCGGGAAGAAATACCGGTAACTAAGAAGATGCGCAGGTGTCAGATAAACAATTGCAATGGAATAGGAAAGCGCTGTCAGAATGAGTGCCAGCACATAATTCACACGCTTGTCCTTTTTGATAATCATATAGACAACGGCCGCCAGAAGAATCAGCGCCATAACAACTCCCAGCCTGTTATACATCAGTGTAAATAAATGTATGCATCCATATTTTACGGCATTTATTATCTGCGAGAAATGAAATGCATTCTCCAGAACGGAACCACCCAGATATCCCGAAAACATATGCCGAATCCATGTTTTCCAGAAAAGGGTTGCTGCAATGACGGCCACCACAAGACTACCCACATAACAAATGATTTTTTTCCACCGTCCCTTAATTAACTGGTACAGGCAGAAGAAAAAGGTAAATATCACACAAAATACTGCAAAATAGTACTGCGTCAGAAAGCCAAAAAATGTTATGGCGCTTAGTGCTGCATATAGCCATAAATTTTTCTTCCCGCTTGTTTGTTCCTGATAAAGCCAGTAGGAAACATATACAAATAACAGAACCCACATGGCAAACATGGCATACATGCGCAGAAACATATTCGTGGAAAGTACTGCCGGTGAAGAAATATACACAAGGCAGGATGCAAACCCCAGGATACGGTTCCCCGTAACATGTACAATCAGCGCAAACAGAACAATCAGGCTTACTACCGCAAAAATCCAGTTCGCCGTAAGTCCAATCCATTTTGAACAGCTTCCGGAAGCAATGACCGACAAGAAGTGTATTACAAAGTAATACATCGGCGGATGCACGTCCCCTTTATTGTTCAGCATCACCTGGCTGAACTGAAATCCATTTTCTGCCGAGAGAATATGTATAGTCTCACCGTCTTCATACCATCTGCCCGGTTCCAGCTGACAGGTTAAAAATTCACTTTCGGAATTCGATAATATATAAGTGTAGATTTCATCACAAAAATTAACACTTTTCAGATTACCCCAGTACAGAAATACTCCCGAAAACAATATGATGATAACGAATACAGCCAGAATATCTTTTGTACGCTGGTTGTTAATCCACTGGTTCATTTTCTTTTCCATTAATCCTCCAACCTGTGAATGCAGTATTGTTCCATTCACAACTGTTCTTATTATAAGTATTGCAGCAAATCAAGTCAACTAAACTCTTCTATTCTTAATAATACAGTATAAAACGGCTGCCAGTGTACTGATTCCCGTGGCTAGTATTGCCGGTGCCACCACTGCTGCCGGATTAACACTTCCATACTGGCTTCTATATGCAATAATATTTACAGGAATAAGCTGCAGGGAAGATATGTTTAAAACCAGAAAGGTGCACATGGCATTACTTGCAATCCTGCTTTTTTCTTCCCATGCATTCTTATATTTAATTTTACACTGTTCCACGTTAATTTCCTGTAATTGTTCCATTGCCTTTAATCCTGCAGGCGTTGCTGCCCATCCAAGGCCAAGGATATTTGCAATGATATTGAGCGAAATATATTCCCATGCTTTATGTTTTGGCGGAATTTCCGGAAACAATCCTCTGATCAATGGAATAATCCTTTTGGTTGCAGCTTCAATCATGCCGGAATCTCTTGCTATTTCCATAATTCCCGTCCATAACGCCATGATTCCTATCATTGTAATGCATAAAGTAACAGCCTCTTTTGCCGAATCCAAAATGGCATTTCCCACGGCAGCAATATTCCCACTAATACTACCATATAGAATCCCAATTAAAATCATAAAACCCCAGATATAATTTAACATAAACCCTCAAAAAAGATTTTTGTTAAATTATATGCCGGGGTCCGGTGGTCTATTAAAGCTATCTCATGTGAAATGGCTTTTTATCTTCAATCTCTTTTTTCATGTTGGCAATATCTTCTTCATACTGCGCAATTCTAGCTTCATACGCCTTAAGCTTTGCCTTGCCTCCTGCATCCTTGCTGCGGACACGTCTTTCCACCGTTTCGATTTCCGTGGAATAGGACTTTAATTTCTGATCCTTCTCACTGATTTCCATGTCCAGACGATCCATTTCAAGCTTTAAGGCTTTCTTCTCATTCATGGCAAGTACACCAAGTGTTGCCATGTGAGCCGCCTTCTCTGTTCGTTCTTCCCGAAGCGTCTCCAGCTGATCGGTAATATCTTTCTTGGATGCCAGAAGTGACTCTAAGAATTTCTCTTCTTCTTCCTGCTCTGCAATCTTACCGCCCACGGTCTTCTGGAATTCTTCATATTCTGCAATCACAACCTGGCGCTCTTCGTTTGCCTTGTCGATCTTAATATTCATGTTAACAACAAAATCATTGTACTCACGTTCCAGACGTTCGTTCTCCCGGCGAATTTTCTCTGCCTCTTCTGCTGCTGCAATTCTTGCACGTTCTTCCGCTTCACGACGCTCCCGCTCCGCACGCATCTCGGCCTCGCGGCGTTCCTGTTCTGCACGCATCTCAGCTTCACGACGCTCCCGTTCCGCACGTTCTGCCGCTTCACGACGTTCCCGCTCCAGCTCAATTTCAATACGGCGCTTTACTTCAGCACGGATGTCTTCCCATCTGTTCAGTAAATCTGCCGGTCTCTCTGCTCCCGTAACACGGAATTCCCTTCCATCCGGCAACACAAAAACCGTATATGCCGTTGATGCAAACTCCGTTACATCCGCAATAATCTTTTCAATAATACTAAGCCATATTTTATCTGTTCCGATAATCTTAAAAATCTTCTCATATGCATCCAGAATATCATGTACATTAGAAGAATATTCTGCACAATATTTATCCAGCTCCATGGTTGCTTCCACAAAGCATACATCATTGGTGTCCGCGAAGCGCTCTACTTCAAACCGTTCTTTTAAATCCGTGCATCTTCTCCTGTGCTGTGATGCCAGCTCCTGTCTTGCTGAATCTACACAGGCGAGCGCATCTTCAAACATGTAAATCGCCTCTCTGCTATTCATCTGCCCCTGGGAAGATAATACATTTAAGGCATCAACCATTGCCGTTACCAAGGCATCACTCCTGAAACCATAGGAAGCTGCCAGTTTTACATTTCGCTTTGCACAGCGCAGACCACGTTCAAAAATGTCCCGGTATGCCATCCTGTCATTCGTATTAATATTCCTAAGGGAATCATCGATATTGATGTTAAAAGATATTCTGTTTGTATTTTCAAATTCTGTTCTGGAATGCTGTGCCATCTTTATCTCTCCCTTCAATACGAATAATTACCCATAGTAATTTAGCAAATTATATTATACATCAAAAATAGTTTTTCAACAACCTTTAACCATAAACTTGTTAACAATTTGTAAAAAATAAACAAAAATTTAACAAGATTTTTGTGACTACGCCAATAGAACAGAAAAAAGTCATATCATTCTAAAAGAACCATATGACTTTTCCGCACTTTACTATATTAATTTTTTTCAACTATTCTTAACAAAATTAAATCTGCAGCAGCATATCGCCATCCATAATCCATCCCATTTTTCTCATGAATTCAGATACCGCAAGTGTTAATACTGCCGGGAGCACAAAATGCATTACTACAATCAGCAGAAGTGCCATTCCGGAACTCATTCCATCTCCTGTCATTGCACCATATGCTGCAATCTGTCCTACAAGCCCTGCCGAACCCATTCCGGACCCCACCGGCGTGCTAACCATTTTAAGAACAGCAGATGCAACCGGTCCAAGAATTGCACTTGAAACAATCGCAGGAATCCAGATGACCGGTTTCTTGACAAAATTAGGAATCTGCAGCATAGAAGTACCAAGTCCCTGTGCCACCAGTCCGCCTAATTTATTTTCCCGATAGCTTGCAACCGCAAATCCAACCATCTGACAACAACATCCAATAGTTGCCGCACCTGCCGCAAGTCCG
>CAMEUH010000059.1 GCA_945938055.1 uncultured Eubacteriaceae bacterium
GGAAAGGGTACTGTTTGGAATTCTGCATTTCCTTGGGACAGCAATGATTCTTTATGGCGTGCTTTTTGGGAAAACGAAACAAAAAAAGGGAAATGTGATAGGAACGGCATGTATGCTGTGTCTGTTTTGTCTCACCTTTCAGATATATGACGAAAAGACAGTAACCGTATTTGCCATGGAGCAGGGAAACAGAGCGGTAAATCTGTTGCTTTTTATTGCTGGTTTTGATACGGGATGCTTTTCGGCGGATTATTATCCTCTGATTCCCTGGATTTTTATGTTCTTTGCCGGAGCATTTGCCGGGAGAGGAATCCGGGAATGGAAACTTCCGGATTTCTTCTATCAGAAGATTTCTCCGGTGATGACGTGGATTGGAAGTCATACCATTTGGATTTACATGCTGCATCAGCCGGTCATTTACGGACTTTTATATTTCATTTTCAAGATGACATAAATTTTCGAATAGAATCTGAAAAAAAAGAAAATACTATCCTTGATAACGGAAAGGAGGTATTTTTCATGGCAGTATTAGAGTGTAATGTAGTAACCTGTGTTCATAACGAGGATGATAAATGTTGTAAGGGAACAATTAAGGTAGATGGTCAGGAAGCAACAAGAAGTGCAGCAACCTGCTGCGACAGTTTTGATAAGAGAGGCTGTGGATGCAGTAATGACTGCAAATGTCCGGATCAGAAGGTTTCCATTGAATGTAAGGCAGTAAACTGCGTATACAATGATAATGAAATCTGTAAGGCAACCCTGGTCGGCGTAGTTGGTCATACGGCAGATACAAGAGATGAGACCGAATGCGCAACATTTAAATGCAGATAAAATGACAGGAAAAAGGGTTATCATTTCCATGGTATTTCGTGAAAGAAGTAGGAACGAAATCTGATTGGTGAATTGACAACCCTTTTTTTATGGTATATCATAATCGTGGACATTTTTGTAATTATAATTCGAAAGGCAGGTGGTTTTAAATGAGTAATAGTCATAGTTTAGTTAGTAATATTGACGAGGCGAGCCCCCGAATACATTTAAAATCACATAAGGAGAATTATAGTTATGGAAAGACTGAAAGAGCTTATTGAAAGCAGGCAGTATGCCCAGTTCCGCCAGGAGATTGAGGATTATAATGTGCAGGATATTGCGGAATATCTGGAGGAAATGCCAAAGACGGAAAGAAACAGGATTTTCAGGATTCTTCCAAAGTCGATTGCGGCAGATGTGTTTTCCTATCTGGACATTGATTTGCAGCAGAACATGATTACTTCCATGTCGGATATGGAGGCAGCTGCACTGATTGACAATCTTTATGCTGATGATGCGGCAGACCTGATGGAAGAAATGCCTGCAAATGTGGTAAAGAAGCTTCTGGCTTCGGCCAGCCCGGAGACGAGAAGGGATATTAATCATTTGTTAAAGTATCCGGAGGATTCTGCAGGAAGTATCATGACTGTGGAGTTTGTGGATTTGAAGGAGTCACTGACGGTTGCCCAGGCAATCGAAAGAATCCGTCGGGTTGGTATTGATAAGGAGACAATTAATGTCTGTTATGTTTTGGACAATAACCGGAAACTTCTTGGAACCGTGGCTTTAAGGTATCTGCTTCTTAGCAGTCCGGATGAAGTAATCGGAAATATCATGCATGAAAATGTGGTAACCATTAAGACGCTGGATGATCAGGAAGAAGTAGCAAGAACCTTCCAAAAGTACGATTTTACGGCAATGCCGGTTGTGGACAGCGAGGAAAGACTGGTGGGAATTATCACGGTTGATGATGTTGTGGATATCATGGAACAGGAAGCAACCGAGGATATTGAAATGATGGCGGCCATTACTCCGACGGATAAATCCTACATGAAGACAGGAATTTTTGAAACATATAAAAAGAGAATTCCATGGCTGTTATTGCTGATGATTTCCGCTACATTTACCGGGAAAATCATTCAGCACTATGAACAGGCAATCGCTGCGGCAGGATATCTGGTACTGACCTCCTTTATTCCGATGTTGATGGATACGGGAGGAAATTGTGGAAGCCAGGCGTCGGTATCTATTATCCGAAGCCTTTCACTGGAGGAAGTAGAATTTAAGGATTTATTCCGTGTGGCTTTTAAGGAAATGCGCGTGGCAATGCTTTGTGGGATAACCCTGGCAGCTGCAAATTTTGTAAAGCTTCTGTTAATTGACCGTGTTACTTTTCATGTGGCAGCAGTAGCATGCATGACACTGGTGATTACGGTTTTTGCAGCGAAGATTGTGGGGGCATCACTTCCGATGTTTGCCAAAAGAATCGGATTTGATCCGGCAGTCATGGCGAGTCCTTTTATCACCACCATTGTGGACGCATTGTCCCTGATGATTTATTTTCAGATTGCAACAGCCATGCTTGGCTTGTAATAAAAAGATTTGATAACGATTGAAACGAGGATGAAGAAATGAGTAAAGTTAGAACCAGGTTTGCACCAAGGCCAACAGGAAGAATGCATGTTGGTAATTTAAGAACTGCTTTATATGCGTATCTGATTGCAAAGCACGAGGGAGGAGACTTCCTGCTTCGAATTGAAGATACGGATCAGGAACGTTATGTGGAAGGTGCCGTGGATATTATTTACCGGACATTGGAAAAGACCGGTCTTAAGCATGATGAGGGACCGGATAAGGATGGCGGTGTCGGCCCGTATGTACAGAGTGAACGTCAGGCAGCAGGCATTTACATGGAATATGCAAAGAAACTGGTAGAAAAAGGTGAGGCATATTACTGCTTCTGTGACAAGGAACGTCTGGCATCCCTTAAGACAGCCATCGGAACAGGCGAAGATGAAGGCAAGGAAATTACCGTATATGATAAGCATTGTCTGTCTCTTTCCAAGGAGGAAGTAGAGGCAAATCTGGCAACAGGAAAGCCATTTGTCATTCGTCAGAATAATCCGACCGAAGGGACAACCACATTCCATGATGATATTTACGGAGACATCACGGTAGAGAATTCCGAGCTGGATGACATGATTCTCATTAAGTCCGATGGATATCCTACATACAATTTTGCAAATGTTGTGGATGACCATCTCATGGGAATTACCCATGTAGTTCGTGGAAATGAATATCTGTCTTCTTCGCCAAAATATAACCGGCTTTATGAGGCATTTGGCTGGGAAGTTCCGGTATATGTACATTGTCCGTTAATTACCAATGAGGAACACAAAAAGTTAAGTAAACGAAGCGGACATTCTTCTTACGAAGATTTGATTGAACAGGGCTTTGTATCGGAGGCTATTGTTAATTATGTGGCACTATGCGGATGGAGTCCGGATTCCAATCAGGAAATCTTCTCGCTGGAAGAGCTGGTGAAGGAATTTGATTACAGAAGAATCGGTAAGTCACCGGCTGTATTTGATGTCAATAAATTAAAATGGATGAATGGGGAATACATTAAGGCAATGGATAACGAACGTTATTATGAACTTGCCCTGCCATACATTAAGGAAGTGATTAAAAAGGACCTTGATTTAAAGAAAATTGCTGATCTTGTGAAGACAAGAATTGAGATTTTTCCGGATATCAGGGAGCATATTGATTTCTTTGAAGAGCTTCCGGAATATGATACGGCAATGTATACCCACAAGAAAATGAAGACGGATTCTGCTATTTCCCTTGCCGTATTGAAAGACATGCTTCCGGTACTGGAGAAATTAGAAGATTATTCTCTGGATTCTATTCATGATACTGTCATGGAATATGTTGCTTCAAAGGAAATGAAGAATGGTACGGCACTCTGGCCATTACGTACTGCTGTATCCGGCAAGCAGATGACACCGGGCGGTGCTTTTGAAATCATGGAAATCCTGGGAAAAGAAGAATCCATTGCCCGTATTCGTAAGGGCATTGAATTACTGGAAAAGGAAGTTTCACTTTAAATGAATTTTAATGAATCTCAATTAACTGCGATTCATTTCCACAAAGGACCGGCGATTGTACTTGCCGGTCCGGGAAGTGGAAAAACAGCAGTTGTCACTATGCGTGTTAAAACGCTCATCGAAGAATATCATGTTAATCCCGCAAACATTCTGGTTATTACTTTTACAAAGGCTGCTGCCAATGAAATGAAGGAACGTTTTACAAAACTCATGGACAGGGGTGGAATTCCGGTAAGTTTTGGAACGTTTCATGGGGTGTATTTTACTATTTTAAAGCATGCATACAATTACCGGGCAGAGAATGTCATAACAGAGGAAGAACAGCTTCATGTTCTGCGCCGGATTGTAGAGAAAATGAATCTGGAATATGAAAATGAAAAAGAATTTCTGGAAAATATTCTTTCGGAAATCAGCCGGGTCAAAGGAGACAGGCTGGAACTGAGCCATTATTTTCCTACAAACTGTGCAAAGGAAGTCTTTCAGAGAATTTACGAAGAATATGACAGGGCGCTTCGGGGCATGAGAAAGATTGATTTTGATGACATGATTCTTTATTGTTATGAATTATTCTGTGAACGTCCGGATCTTCTTGAAGCATGGCGGAACAAATATCAATACATTCTGATTGATGAGTTTCAGGACATTAATAAACTGCAGTATGACGTGATAAAAATGCTGGCCAGTCCGCGTAACAATCTGTTTATTGTGGGAGATGACGATCAGAGCATTTATGGGTTTCGTGGTGCAAGACCGGAAATTATGCTGAATTTTCCCAATGATTTCCCAGGGGCAAAGATTATTTCCTTAAATGTCAATTACCGGTGTCAGGAGAATATTGTACGGGATGCAATCAGTGTGATTTGTCATAATGAAAAACGTTATCAGAAGGAAATTGTGGCATTTCATAAGTCTGAGGAACCGGTACATATTAAGGAATATCCGGATGTGGCAGAAGAAGCGGGAGATATTATTTCCCTGATTCGCATGTATCAGGAAAAGGAAGACTTGTCTTATGGCGAAATGGCAATTCTTACCCGGACGAATGAAGGGGCGCGTTATATCATTGAAAAGCTGATGGAACATAATATTCCTTTTCGTGCAAAGGATAATATTCCAAGCCTTTATGGACACTGGATTGCCCAGAATATTTTCGCTTATATTAATCTGGCGCTTGGAAACCGTGACAGGAATTTGTTCATGCAAATCATGAATAAGCCAAAACGTTATATCAGCCGGGATGTTCTGACAAGTCCGGTGATTAATTTCGATGATATCCGTATGGAGTATTTAAACAGCCGTTCCTGGATGCTTGAAAGAATTGATCAGCTGGAAGGAGATTTACATGTGTTATCCAATCTGAATCCATTTGGGGCCATTAATTATATCCGGCGTGGAATCGGGTATGATGAGTATTTAAGCGAATATGCCCAGGAAATGGAAATCAATCCGGATGAACTGTTCGATGTGTTAAATGAGCTGCAGGAAGCAGCAAGGGAATTTGATACCTACTCCCAGTGGTTTAAGCATATTGAACGCTATGAGGAAGAAATGAAAAACAGAAAGAAAGAGGTTAGGAAAACCGGTGAGGATGCGGTAAACATTGTTACGATGCATTCGGCAAAAGGGTTGGAATACAAGACGGTTTTTCTGATTGATGTCAATGAAAGCATTGTGCCGTACAAGAAGGCGGTACTGAATAATGAAATGGAAGAGGAACGAAGGATGTTTTATGTGGCAATGACTCGGGCAAAGGAGCATCTGCATATCTGCCATGTGAAGACACGGTTTAATAAGAATCTGGAAGTGTCAAGGTTTGTGAATGAGATTATAGAAGGACAAGAGAAAAAAGGATGACGATTATTCTTCGTCATCCCCAAGTAATTCCTGATATTCTGCATCGTCTAACATTTCATCAAATGCATCGGATACAATTTCAAATTCTTCATCGGTCTCGATATTAGAAAGATCCGGCTGACCGTCATCCGTTTCATTATAACGGTAGAGATAGACCTCACCCTCTTCAGCATCCTTGCCTTCTAACGGAAGAAGCGCAATATAGCGTCTGTCGTTGGCATCAAAAATGGAAATGACAGCACATTCCAGTTCTTCATCATTTTCCAGGGTCAGTGTAACCGTGGTGTCGAAATCATCCGGAACCAAGGAATCGTTTTCAGAATTCTTTCCCATGAATAGTCTCCTTTATGTTTGATAAGTCCAATTTAACAGAAATCAGGGGGATTTGCAATAGGGGTTAAAAAAATAAAAAAAACAGTTGAATTTTATGACAAGATAATGTACAATACTTTTAAAGTTAAGAAAGTTAAGTCAATGGGGACAGTTTCGGAGCGGAGTTTCGGGATTGTCTTTTTTTAATTTTGCGGAGGAGCTAAGGATATGGATAGTATTGATAAGAAGATTATTACGTTGTTGCAAAAAGATGCAAGAATGCCGCTTAAGGCACTGGCAGAGCAGGTTTTTCTGTCGTCTCCTGCTGTTTCGGCAAGAATTGAAAGACTGGAGAAGGAAGAGATTATTACCGGGTATGAGGCAAAGGTGAATGAGATTAAGCTGGGATATCACATCACGGCATTTATTAATCTGGAACTGGCACCGGTACAGAAACCGGAGTTTTATGCATTTGCACAAGGGTGTCCGAATGTGATTGAGTGTAACTGCATTACCGGAAATTATTCCATGCTTTTGAAAGTGGTTTTTCCAAGTACGGATGATTTGGACAATTTTATTGGAAAATTGCAGAAGTTTGGAAGAACCTATACCCAGATTGTTTTTTCTACACCGGTTAAGACACGTGGCATTGCGGTAGAGGTGCCAAAAGAGGAATAGTTTTTTCTTGACGGATGGAAGGGCAGGATTTATTATAATACATAGAACGTGCATTGGTACGTGTAATTTCAAAGGATGTCTTTTGCGGGGCATCCTTTTTGACTGACAGGGGAGTTATCATGAGAGTGATTCTGGCATCCGGTTCTCCAAGGAGAACACAGCTGCTGTCACAGGTTGGAATGAAACATGAGGTTGTGATCAGCAGAATCGAAGAAAAGGTTACAAGTAAGATTCCACAGGAAGTGGTAAAGGAATTGTCAAGACAGAAAGCAGAAGATGTATTTGGAAGAATTGATGGTGATGTGCTGGTGATTGGAGCAGACACGGTGGTTTCGGCAGACGGAAGGATTCTTGGGAAGCCTGCAGACGAAGAAGAAGCATTTGACATGCTGCGGCACATTGCAGGAAGAGCACATAGTGTTTTTACCGGCGTGACACTCTGCATCAGGACGGACGGCAGGGACGAAATCCGGACATTTGCCGAGGAAACGAAAGTATTTGTGGATCATATGACGGATGAGGAAATTTACCATTATATCCAAAGCGGTGAACCCATGGATAAGGCAGGCGCATATGGAATTCAGGGAAAGTTTGCAGCCTTTGTGAATGGCATTGAAGGTGATTATAATAATGTTGTGGGACTTCCGGTGGGAAGAATCTGCAGGGAATTAAGAGAGAGAAACAGGAGGAAGGAATCATGAAGAGACCAAAGCTTTGTGGGGAAGTGTTTTTAAAGGAACAGGGGAAATTGTTTGATGAGCCCGTGGCAGAGAATCTGGCGGAGGCGATAGAGTTTCTGGAAGACTGCTTTGCCCAGGAATTTAAGACCATAAAGGAAGTGCGGGAGTATCTGGAGGAAGAAGGAATGGATACTTCAGAGTTATCCAATGCAGAGCTTGAAGAAGAACTGGAGGTTTTTAAACTTCCGGATGGTACTTATTTTGTTGTGGAAGCGTAAGGAGAAAAAATGAAGAAGGCAATCAGAATTATTGGTGCGATTCTTGTCATTGCACTGGTTGGAGTAATCATTTTCTTAAAGACTGCCGTTGGAAATAAGAGTATTTATATTTCCACGGGATTTGAAAAGGATGTCATGATTAAGGTGGATCAGACGACCACAAGCCGCCAGGAGGTCATGGCACATTTGACGGACATGATTGATGAGTATGAAGAATTGTTTGGTGAGGATATCTGGAAGGAAACGATGGATGGAAAGACCTTTGAAGAATATCTGACCCAGCAGGTGAAAAGCAAGCTGACACGTATTAAGTGCATGAACCAGGTGGCGTTAAGCAGAGGAATTGTGCTGAGTAATCAGGAAGAACAGAATATTGGAAAGGCTGCCAAAGAGTATTATGATGGAATCAGTAAGGAATCCAGAAAGAAATTTGGCATGACAGAAGAGGCGGTAAAGGATATGTACCGTTCCATGCTGCTTGCAGACAAGCTTTTTGATGATCTGACTTATGAGGTGGATACGGAAATCAGCGAAGATGAGGCAAGGGTCATGATGATTCAGTATATTAAGACGGATACTCTGGAAGCCGCAACGGCGATTAAGTCACGGCTGGATGCAGGAGAAGGCTTTTCGGCACTGGTGAAGGAAAATAATGCCTATGAGTATGAGTATGAATTAAGACGTGGCGAAATGGAAGAAGCCTTTGAAGAAACGGCGTTTAATCTTGTGACCGGTGAAATCAGCAATGTAGTGGAGACCAGTACGGGCTTTTATATTCTCATGTGTGTGAATGAGTATGATAAGGTGAAAACTGCGGCAAACAAGGAGAAGATGATACGGGAAAGCAAGCTGGCGAAGTTCAATGAGATTTTTGAGCCAATAGAGGCAAAATTATATGCTGAGTATAATGATGAATTATGGGACTTGCTTTCTGTTACGGATAAGATTCAGACGACAGCAGGATTTCAGGATACTTATGATAAATATTTCCAATAAATGCCGCTGATATTTTTTTCGGGCAAAATGCCGGCAGTCATTGACAAAGTGTACGGAAATTGGTAAAATGTTAAAAGTTTTTACGGAAAGAAATTCCCTCATTATGGAAGGCGGGAATTGGACTGGAAAGGTGGTTTATCATGAGACAGATGGTATTGTCAATTCTGGTTGAAAATTCAGCGGGCGTTTTGAGCCGTGTGGCAGGATTGTTCAGCAGAAGAGGTTATAATATTGACAGTCTGACCGTGGGTGAGACAAATGACACAGGTTATTCAAGAATGACCGTGGTTGCATCCGGTAGTGAGGATGTACTGGAACAGATTAAGAAGCAGCTGGCAAAGCTTGTGGATGTCAAAGAGATTGTAGAGCTTCCGGCAGGAGCTTCCGTACTGCGTGAACTGGTACTGGTACAGGTGGAGGCATCCGTGGAACAGAGGCAGGCAGTCATTGCCATTGCGGATATCTACAGGGCAAAGATTGTGGATGTATCCGATCATTCCATTATGCTGGAGCTTACAGGTAACCAGGATAAGCTTCGTGCGTTTCTGGAACTTATGGAAGGTTTTAAAATTACAGAGCTGGCAAGAACGGGTATTACCGGACTTGCGCGTGGTACTGCAAATTTAAAATAAACTATTTACTTTATTTATTTTTAGGAGGATTTTATCATGGCAAAGATTTATTACCAGGAAGATTGTAACCTGTCCTTACTGGATGGAAAGACAATCGCAGTAATTGGTTATGGAAGCCAGGGACATGCACATGCACTGAATGCAAAGGAGTCCGGATGCAAGGTTATCATCGGTCTTTATGAGGGCAGTAAGTCATGGAAGAAAGCAGAAGCACAGGGCTTTGAAGTATATACGGCAGCAGAAGCTGCTAAGAGGGCAGATATCATCATGATTCTTATCAATGATGAGTTACAGGCTGATATGTACAAGAAGGATATTGAGCCGAACCTTGAAGCAGGCAATATGTTAATGTTTGCTCATGGTTTCAATATTCATTTTGGCGCAATTAATCCGCCAAAGGATGTAGATGTTACCATGATCGCACCAAAGGGACCTGGACATACCGTAAGAAGTGAGTATCAGGCTGGTAAGGGTGTTCCTTGTCTTGTAGCTGTTCATCAGGATGCAACTGGTAAGGCGCTTGACCTGGCACTTGCTTATGCACTTGCAATTGGTGGAGCAAGAGCTGGTGTTCTGGAAACGACATTCCGTACAGAAACCGAAACAGACCTTTTTGGTGAGCAGGCAGTACTTTGTGGTGGTGTATGCGCATTAATGCAGGCAGGTTTTGAAACACTTGTTGAAGCTGGTTATGATCCAAGAAATGCTTACTTTGAATGTATTCATGAAATGAAACTGATTGTTGATTTGATTTACCAGTCCGGTTTCGAGGGAATGAGATATTCGATTTCCAATACAGCGGAATATGGTGATTACATAACAGGACCAAAGATTATTACCGAAGAAACCAAGAAGACCATGAAGAAGATTCTTTCTGATATTCAGGATGGTACGTTTGCTAAGGAATTCTTACTTGATATGTCTCCAGCAGGACGTCAGGTTCATTTTAAGGCAATGAGAAAGCTTGCCGCTGAACATCCATCAGAAGTGGTTGGTAAGGAAATTCGTAAGTTATACAGCTGGAATGATGAAGGAAAGCTGATTGACAACTAAAATAAGCATTGAAGTGACAAAGCTGTCCACTCTTACAGGGGGGACAGCTTTCTTTTATAATTTTTTAATAATTTTGATGAAATATCTATCATTCGGACATAATTTAGACAAACTTTTCCGTTATAATAAAGACATCAAAGAGGAAAGGAGTGAGCTGGATGGAGTTGTTATCGGAAGAAATTTTTTGGCTGATGCAGCTGGAGTCCGAATTAAATAATCTTGCAACAAACAGCTAAAAAATGACAAAAAATCTAAGAAATTCGAAGATAATCGAAAAAAATCATATTGACTTTATCTATGGAAAGCCTTATGATACAAGCAGTAAATGGAAAAAAGTAACAAAAGTTGATTTTGATATACGCTAAAAAGAACTGATTTTCAGTTCTAGACTATATATTGTTCCCCCTCGCATGAAGATGAAGTTTTTTGCTTCATCTTCTTTTTTTGAGAGAAAACTGGACTGGACAAAAATATCAAAACTGGTATTTTACAACAAACCAGCAATGCAGTATGATTGCATTCAAAAGAAAATGATACTTTATATGGAGGAAGCATTATGAAAAATGAAAAAACATTAAAAATTGTAATTACTGGACTGATGGCTGCGTTATGCTATGTAGCCTTCACATTTTTGAAAATTCCGATTCCGGTACCGGGCGGTGATACGACAGCGTTACATATTGGAAATGCATTTTGTGTTCTGGCAGCATTAATCCTGGGCGGTGTATACGGAGGTGTTGCAGGTTCTCTGGGAATGACTATTGCAGACCTTTTAGACCCGGCTTATATCACAAGTGCACCAAAGACGTTTATTTTGAAACTTTGCATTGGTCTCATTGCAGGATTTGTGGCACATAATATTGCGCATATCACAGAACAACATGATACAGGCTATGTCATTAAGTGGTCATTGATTGCAAGTATTGCAGGATTGGGCTTTAATGTGATTGCAGATCCGATAGTCGGTTATTTTTATAAGAACTTTATTCTGGGTGTACCATCCCCGGCAGCAAAAATCATGGCAACATGGGCTGCAGGAGCAACAGCGGTCAATGCGGTTGTCGGAACCATTGTGGTCGTTGTGGTTTATAACGCACTTCGCCCGGCATTAAAGAAAGCTGGTATTTTCTTTGTTATTGGAAAGAAAGCGGAAAATTAGGAGTCTGCAGGGCTGACGCCGGAAGTGCCCTTTGATTTGTTATCTGCACAAAACGTCCTTCTATATCTTGTTTCTA
>CAMEUH010000060.1 GCA_945938055.1 uncultured Eubacteriaceae bacterium
TTTTTTGTATCAGCGAAGGCGTTATGCTTTACTTTTTTACGAAAAAGACCGGTTCGGTATGGACAGCGGGATTCATGCATGCCATTAGCAATAGTGTTGGTGCGTCAGGAGTATTGGCAGTCATGGTTGCCGGTAGAACATCTGGGAATGCGGATTTTAGGTCCTTTGTACCCATGGTAATCCAGATGCTTCCGCTCGTTGTTATCAGCATACCGGTAACAGTCTGGATGACCAGGGAAAAGAACGGCAAAGAGAAGGCTGGAAAAGAAAATAGCGAAATGATATAATAGCAGTACCAATAAAACAATGACAGAGGATGTGGTACGGAATGTTTCAGTTTACAGAGGATTGCCGGACAGGCATAAGCAGTATTGATAAAGAACATGAAAAACTTTTTGGAATGATTCGTGAAGGAATGGAATTGCTGGAGAAGGATGAAGATACAGCATTTACAACAGTAAAAAGCCTGATTGCAGCTTTGAAAAAATATGCAGAAGAGCATTTTGCCAATGAGGAAGCATACATGGAGGAAATTCATGATTGTGAACTGGAGAGGCAGAAAAAAGAACATGAAAAGTTCAGAGAGTATGTAAATCAAGATCATTTTAATGGATTAGAAGAGGAAAATGCAAAAGAAAAGCTAAAAGAACTTTTGACATATCTTTCAGAGTGGTTATTCCGTCACATATTAGGAAGCGACATTATGATTGGACATAATATGAATCCAAAGGAAGAAGATGTTTTTGCATTTACGGATAAATACCGTACAGGTATTGAGCTTGTGGATGAGGAACATAAAAGACTGTTTGAAATCATTAAGGAAACCAATGACCTGATTCGGGCAGAACTGTTACATGATAAATATGATGCCATTGTTGATATTCTTAATGAGTTGAAAGAATACACGGTTACACATTTTTCAGATGAGGAAGCGTATATGGAGAAAATTCATTATGAGGGTCTGCCTGCACAGAAAACAGCTCATGCAGCATTTGTTGACAAACTAAAGCAGATTAATCTGGAAAATGTAGATGAGCATCAGCAGGAATATCTGAATGAATTAGTGGAATATTTGTTGAACTGGCTGTCTACCCATATTTTGAAGATGGATAAGAGAATACCAGTGAAATAGGAAGGAATGGGAAGATATGATACAGCATCCGATTGCACCAGTATTTAATTCTGATTCCCGAATACTCATATTGGGGAGTTTTCCTTCGGTGAAATCCAGGGAGGAAGGATTCTTTTATGGACATCCCCAGA
This sequence comes from uncultured Eubacteriaceae bacterium, assembly GCA_945938055.1. Classification (GTDB taxonomy): domain Bacteria; phylum Bacillota; class Clostridia; order Lachnospirales; family Lachnospiraceae; genus MGBC120314. The sequence goes on from CAMEUH010000060.1 coordinate 1,264, forward strand.
ACCGTTTCTGGAAGGTTTTGTCGATAGTATGCGGGAGCAGTCTTCCAAGAACAATCGAGGAAAAAAAGCATTTTCTGCTGCAAAATCATATCGCCGTATGGGACGTGATTTTCTCCTGTGATATTGCGGGATCTTCTGACAGCTCGATTCGCAATGTTATGCCAAATGATTTAAATGTGATTCTTTCCTGTGCTTCCATTGAAAAAATATTAGTCAATGGGAAAAAGGCGGAACAGCTTTATAAAAAATATATTCAGCCTCGGATAGGACGGGAGGCAGTTTGCCTGCCATCGACCAGTCCTGCAAATGCGGCGTGGAGTCTGGAACGACTTGTGGAGGCATGGAAGGCACAGATTTGTGATGCCTAGCGTAAAAAATGATGAAAGGATACCAGGAAGCATGAACGAAGTAAACAAAACACTTTATATACCACTTTATGGTAAGGCTCAGGTAAGCAAAAAAGGAATCATCCTACAAGATAAAACCGCAGAACGGATATGGGAGCAGGAAGGATTTCAATTAAAAGGGAAGGCAAAATCAAAGTGGCTTACTTATTATATGGGGATGCGTGCGGCAGTATTTGATGAGTGGCTTTGGCAGAAAATCAAAGAATTTCCGGATGCAATGATTCTTCATGTAGGCTGTGGAATGGATGCGCGGGTGGAAAGAATTCATAGTACAACAAATATCTGGTATGATATTGATTTTCCTTCCGTAATTCAGGAACGGGGAAAATATTATCAGGAAAGTGCCATCTATCACATGCTTCCTGCAGATGCCGGGGAAACAGAGTGGATTGGCAAGCTTCCGGAAACAGAATGTGTCATTGTGGTGATGGAAGGTGTCAGCATGTATCTTGAGGTATTAAGATTACAGGAATTTTTGAAGGCCTTGCATAAACGCTTTAAAAAAGTTTTTCTTTTGATGGATTGTTATACGGTGTTTGCGGCGAAAGCATCAAAATATAAAAATCCTGTCAAGGATGTGGGTGCAATGATTGTTTCGGGAATTGATCAGCCAAAAGAACTGGAATGTGAAGAAGGAATTCATTTTGTAAAAGAATGGGACATGACTCCTAAGGAGAAAATCAATGAACTTCCATCGAAAGAACAATGGTTTTTCCAATTGATGTTTGGTGGTAAAATGGCAAAAAAAATTTACCGTTTATTTGAATATGAGCTGACAGTATCATAAAAAACGGACAATTCGTTTAGAATTGTCCGGATAATAAACGCCATCTGCGTAATAATGCAATGTTGGATAATGTCTCGCCTAAGGCACAGAGCTTATCAGCAAGGCATACAAGCCATGCTTCCCTGCACATCGGAGGAATCACGGTTAATGGAAACATATGTCTTACAATGATGTTTTTCTCAATGGCGGAAAGGTCAAAGTCTTCCTGGGCATTCCGGAGTGCCGTGCCAGGATGGAAAAAGCCATGCAGGCAATGACCTTTGCGCTTTTCGTGCCAGTCGTACAGAAAATAGTCGTGTAATAAAGCACCACGAATTAATGCCTTCTGATTGACATCTATGTGATATTTTTCAGCGAGACGGCAGCTTACATATGCCACATTTCGGCAATGGGTATAGACAGAAATCTGACCGTGCTGAATAAACTGATGAGTGTCTTGAAAACGGCCTTCTTTTTTTAAGGCTTCCATTTCTGTAACAATATCAAAAAATAAATTCTGGTTCATTGCATATCCTTTTCTTTTTTCTTGGTAGTTTTATTTTTCCCTACATTTTCGTATTATACAGACAATATGATATGTTTTCAAGAGTTAAATATAGGAAAATTTAATAAATTTTAATAATTTTTTAATATTTAGGAATGGGAAAATAAGAATAATTGAAGAATGGAAAGTTAGAATATCTTGACAAAATCACTTCCTAAGAGTATTATGTGACAGTAAAAAGCCGAATAGGCAAAGGAGGAATCTTTATGAAAAAGACATTTAAGAAAGTGATGTCTCTTGCAATTGTAGCAGCAATGGTATTATCAGTTGCCGCATGTGGAAGCAAGAACACAAATGGCTCAGCAGCAAATGCTGGTGCTGGTACATTTAAGATTGGCGGCATTGGACCTACAACAGGTGGTGCAGCAGTTTATGGTACGGCAGTTAAGAATGCAGCAGAACTTGCTGTTAAGGAAATCAACGCAGCTGGTGGTATTAATGGTTATCAGGTAGAATTAAATTTCCAGGATGACGAAGCTGACCAGGAAAAGGGTGTTAATGCGTATAACACATTAAAGGACTGGGGAATGAATCTTCTTCTTGGTTCCGTAACAAGTGGTTCCTGTGTTGCAGTTGCAGCAAAGACTGCAGAAGATAACATGTTCCAGCTTACACCATCTGGTTCCGCTGTAGATTGTGTTGCAAATGACAACGCATTCCAGGTATGTTTTACAGACCCGAACCAGGGTATTGCAGCAGCACAATATATTGGACAGAATGCAATGGCAACAAAGGTTGCTGTGATTTATGACAGTTCCGATGTTTATTCATCAGGAATTTATGAGAAGTTTGCAGGTGAAGCAAAGAATCAGCCATTTGAAATTGTGGCTACAGAGAGCTTTACAGCTGATAACAAGACAGATTTCTCTGTTCAGTTACAGAATGCAAAGGCAGCTGGCGCAGAATTAGTATTCTTGCCTATTTATTATAGTGAAGCAGCATTAATTTTAAATCAGGCAGCTTCCATGGAATATGCTCCTACATTCTTTGGATGTGATGGTCTTGATGGTATCCTTGCAGTAGAAAACTTTGATAAGTCTTTAGCAGAAGGTGTTATCCTTTTAACACCATTTGCTGCAGATGCAAAGGATGAGAAGACACAGAAGTTTGTTGCAGATTATCAGGCTGCATATGGCGATACTCCAAATCAGTTTGCTGCAGATGCTTATGATGCAATTTATATCATGAAGGCTGCTATTGAAAAGAGTGGTGCTACTCCTGCTGATGGCGTTTCAGGAATTTGCGATAAGGTTAAGGGTGCCATGACAGAAATTACGGTTGACGGACTTACAGGTATTGGCATGACATGGGCAGCTACCGGTGAAGTAAACAAGGAACCAAAGGCTATGGTTATCAAAGATGGAGCATACGCTTTAATTCAGTAATTGCAATATCGGGATAAATCGAATATAATAGAATACGAGTATTCAATGAACCAAAGGGGGTTTGTTATTACAACCCCCTTATTTTTTAAATTATGGGAAAGTTTTAATAGGCAGTCTGCTATGAGGTAAAAGGATGGATTTTTTAGCACATTTAATTAATGGTATAAGTTTGGGAAGCATTTATGCAATTATTGCATTGGGCTATACAATGGTTTATGGTATTGCCAAGATGCTTAATTTTGCACATGGTGATGTCATCATGGTGGGAGGATACGTGATTTTTATCGCAGTAAGTAATATGGGACTTCCACCAGTACTCAGCGTCATTCTGGCAATGATATTATGTACCATTCTGGGTATTACAATTGAAAAGATAGCATACAAACCTTTGAGAAATGCGGCATCTTCTCTTGCAGTTCTGATTACGGCAATCGGTGTGAGCTATCTGCTGCAGAATGCGGCATTACTGATTTTTGGTTCAAATCCAAAAACATTTACATCCGTGGTATCGTTAGCATCCATAAAACTGTTTGATGGACGTATTACAATTTCAGGTGAGACTATAGTGGCAATTATCTCCTGTCTCATTATTATGGCAGGTCTTATATTGTTTATAAATAAAACAAAAGCCGGGCAGGCAATGCTGGCAGTTTCAGAAGATAAGGGAGCTGCACAGCTAATGGGTATTAATGTAAATGCAACAATTTCTCTTACTTTTGCGATTGGCTCGGCATTGGCAGCGGTTGCAGGGGCATTATTATGCTCCGCATATCCACAGCTTACGCCATATACCGGTTCCATGCCGGGTATTAAAGCGTTTGTGGCAGCTGTTTTTGGCGGAATTGGTTCCATACCGGGTGCATTTATCGGTGGAATTATTTTAGGAATTATTGAGATTTTAAGCAAAGCATATATTTCATCAAAACTGTCAGATGCAATTGTTTTTGCAGTACTGATTATTGTACTGCTTGTGAAACCGACTGGTATTCTTGGCAAGAAGATGCAGGAAAAAGTGTAGGGAGGTGGAACAGAGATGAAAAAGTTCAATCTGAGTAAGACAACAAAAGATAATTTGTGGACCTATGGAATAGTACTGGTTATCGCTCTTATAACAGGGATTCTTTTGTTAACGGGAAATCTTTCCAGCCTTATGGAGGGACTTCTGGTTCCAATCTGTTCCTATGTCATTCTTGCGGTATCGCTTAATCTTACGGTAGGAATTCTGGGTGAATTGAGCCTTGGACATGCGGGATTTATGTGTGTGGGTGCATTTACAAGTGCATTTTTTTCAAAGCTTACGGAAAATGTAATTACAGTAGATATTGTAAGATTTATTCTTGCGATTATCATCGGCGCGGCATTTGCCGGACTGATGGGAATCCTGATTGGAATGCCGGTACTTCGTCTTAAGGGAGATTATCTTGCAATTGTCACATTGGCATTTGGTGAAATTATAAAAAATGTTATTAATGTATTGTACATAGGAATTGACAGCAAGGGAATTCATTTTTCCATGAAGGATTCCATGGCACTGGGACTTGAACCAGATGGAAAGATTATTATTAAGGGTGCACAGGGAATTACCGGAACACCAAAGGATTCCAGCTTCTTGATTGGTGTCATTCTGATTTTCATTACTTTATTTATTGTATTGAACCTGATTCATTCCAGAGATGGGAGAGCAATCATGGCAATTCGTGATAATTTGATTGCAGCAGAATCTGTTGGTATTAATATTACAAAATATAAAATGATGGCATTTTCTATTTCTGCTGCACTTGCAGGTGTGGCGGGTGTATTGTATGCACATAACTTAAACAGTCTTATGGCAACACCAAAGAATTTTGGATACAATATGTCCATCATGATTTTAGTATATGTTGTTTTGGGAGGAATCGGTAATATTAAGGGTTCAGTCATTGCAGCAGTGGTTCTTACGGTTCTTCCGGAGGTGCTGCGTGGCATGAATAATTACCGTATGCTGATATATGCAATCGTATTGATTGTCATTATGCTCTTTAGTTGGAGTCCGAAGTGTCTTGAGTGGAGAGAAGTGTTCATGGAGAAATATATCAGACCAAGGTTTGCGAAAAAAACGTCAGAGGAGGGGAAATAGTTATGGCATTACTGGAAACAAAGAATTTATCAATCTCTTTTGGCGGGTTACGTGCAGTTGATGGATTTAACATTAAAATAGAACAAGGACAGCTTTATGGATTAATCGGCCCAAATGGTGCAGGAAAGACAACAATCTTTAATCTTCTGACCGGGGTGTACAGACCGAGCGAAGGTAAAATTTTTCTGGATGGGGAGGATATCACCGGAAAGAAGACGATTGATATTAATAAAGCAGGTGTTGCAAGAACTTTTCAGAATATCCGGTTGTTTAAGAAACTTTCCGTAAAGGATAATGTAAAAGTGGGACTGCACAATAGTTATCATTATTCAACCCTGTGCGGAATATTCCGTCTTCCACATTACTACAAAGTGGAAGCACAGATGAATGAACGTGCCATGGAACTTTTGAAGGTGTTTGATTTAGATGGTGATGCAGAAACAACAGCAGAGAATCTTCCATATGGTAAGCAGAGAAAGCTGGAGATAGCAAGAGCCCTTGCAACGAATCCAAAGCTTTTGCTTCTGGATGAACCGGCGGCCGGAATGAATCCGAATGAAACGATTGAATTGATGAATACCATCCGGTTTGTACGGGATAAATTCCAGATGACAATTCTTTTGATTGAACATGACATGAAGCTTGTTTCTGGAATTTGTGAAGAACTGACAGTATTAAATTTTGGAAAGGTTCTGACGCAGGGTAAAACTGGTGAGGTGCTGAATAATCCGGAAGTAATTAAGGCATATCTTGGTGAGTAGGAGGAAATATCATGGCAATGCTTACAATTAATGACCTGGAAGTATACTATGGTATGATTCAGGCAATCAAAGGAATATCACTGGAAGTAAATCAGGGGGAGGTAATTGCCCTGATTGGAGCGAACGGAGCCGGAAAGACAACCACGCTTCATACGATTACGGGATTGCTTTCGCCGAAAAAGGGTTCGGTTATTTTTGAAGGAACAGATATTACAAAGGTTCCTGCACATAAAATTGTATCCATGGGAATGGCGCATGTTCCGGAAGGAAGAAGGGTTTTTGCTAATCTTTCTGTATATCAGAATCTCAAAATGGGGGCTTATACCAGAAAAGACAGCAATGAAGTAAATGAAACCCTGCAGATGGTTTATAAGAGGTTCCCGCGTCTGGAAGAACGAAAAAATCAGATAGCCGGAACATTGTCCGGTGGTGAGCAGCAGATGCTTGCAATGGGTCGTGCCCTTATGTCACATCCAAAGATTATTTTGATGGATGAACCGTCCATGGGACTGTCTCCGATTTTTGTAAATGAAATATTTGATATTGTTAAAGAGATATCTGCCAGCGGCACAACGGTTCTTCTGGTTGAACAGAATGCAAAGAAAGCATTATCCATTGCAGATCGTGCGTATGTATTAGAGACTGGAAAAATTGTTTTGGAAGGTAAGGCGTCAGAACTTCTGGATAATGATTCTGTAAAAAAAGCATATCTTGGAGAATAGAAAAAACCATACAGTCATGGACAATGAGAACATTATTCAGACTGTATGGTATTTTTTATTGTCCATAATACATTTTCATAATCTCGGATAATTGTGCCATAACCTCTGGATCACGCAAAAGTAAGGTGGTCCATAGTAATACAACGCTGGAAAGGAAAATGGCAATGCCGCCAAAAGTAATTCCTAGAATACTGTTGAGGTTAAAGTGTTCATAATTAACACGAGACAGAATGCCGAGTGTAATCGCCGCAATTCCAAAAAGAACCCCGGGAAAGATTCCCATGCTCATTGGAATGGCAATCACACCACATATCAGCGCAAAAAGAGCAAACTTGTCATTTGACTTCATATTTTCGTTCATTTCAGACTCCTCAATTATTTGATTCTTTTTTATATTATCACAATCCAAGCCTTGCGACAATCCCGATAATCAATTATAATAAATATTTGAAGTTTAATTGAATGATAAATGAAACAGAGGTAAATAATGGATATTAATAAAAAAATAGCGGAAGAATTAAATATTAGGGTTTCTCAGGCAGAAGCAGCTATTAAGCTGATTGATGAGGGAAATACCATTCCTTTCATTGCACGGTATCGAAAAGAGGTTACAGGTTCTCTTAATGATGAGGTGCTTCGAAATCTGGATGAACGGTTGAAATATTTACGCGGTCTGGAAGAAAGAAAGCAGGCAGTACTTGCAAGTATTGAAGAACAGGGAGCACTAAGTGAAGAATTGAAGGCTCAGATTCTTGCGGCGGAAACCATGGTTCTGGTAGAGGATTTGTATCGTCCGTATAAGCCGAAACGGCGTACCCGTGCTACCATTGCAAAGGAAAAAGGACTGGAGCCGCTGGCAGATTTCATTATGATGCAAATGAGTACAGAACCGGTAGAGCAAACGGCAAAGGCGTATCTCTCGGAAGAAAAAGAAGTACTTACTGTGGAAGATGCGTTAAATGGCGCGAAAGATATCATTGCAGAACGCATTTCTGATGATGCAGATTATCGTACGTATATTCGTAACATTACCATGAAGGAAGGTTTTATAACCAGTACAGCAAAGGACAAAGAAGCTCAGAGCGTTTATGAAATGTATTACGAATTTGAAGAGAGCATTAATAAAATGGCAGGCCATCGCGTTCTTGCCATCAATCGTGGTGAAAATGAAAAAGTTCTGACGGTTAAGGTTGAGGCGCCGGTAGAACGGATTTTAAATTATCTAAATAAAAAGATTATTGTAAGAGAAAATCCTTATACAACGGCGGTTATCAGGGAGGCAATCGAGGATGGCTATGAACGTCTGATTGCGCCTGCTATTGAAAGGGAAGTGCGGAATGAACTGACGGAGAAAGCTGAAGACGGAGCAATCAAGGTTTTTGCCAAGAATCTGGAACAGATACTGATGCAGCCACCGATTGCCGGGAAAGTTGTTTTGGGATGGGATCCTGCGTTCCGTACGGGATGCAAGCTGGCAGTTGTTGACCCTACGGGAAAGGTTCTTGCAACAAAGGTTATTTATCCAACCATGCCGCATAATAAGGTTAAGGAAGCTAAGGAAGAATTAAAAAAACTGATTAAGAAATATCATGTTTCCTTAATATCGGTCGGAAACGGAACGGCATCCAGGGAATCCGAACAGGTCATTGTAGAACTGCTAAAGGAATTGGATGAAAAGGTAGAATATATTATTGTAAGTGAGGCGGGTGCATCTGTTTATTCAGCAAGTAAACTGGCAACGGAAGAATTTCCGGATTTTGATGTGGCACAAAGAAGTGCAGTCTCAATTGCAAGAAGATTGCAGGATCCGCTGGCAGAGTTGGTTAAGATTGACCCAAAATCAATTGGAGTCGGTCAGTACCAGCATGACATGAATCAGAAGAAATTGTCAGAAACGTTGACCGATGTTGTGGAAGATTGTGTAAATAAAGTTGGTGTGGATTTAAATACAGCATCGGCATCCCTTCTGGAGTACATTTCCGGTGTGACAAAGGTCATTGCAAAAAATATTGTTTCATTTCGTGAAGAAAACGGAAGATTTACTGATAGAAAGCAGTTGTTAAAGGTTTCTAAATTAGGACCAAAGGCATTTGAACAATGTGCCGGATTTATGAGAATTTCAGGCGGAGACAATCCTTTGGATGCTACAAGTGTGCATCCGGAAAGCTACGAAGCTGCCAGAAAACTTCTTGAGATGCTGGGTTATCGTCTTGATTCCATTACAAATGGAGAACTTGCAGGTCTTAGCAAGAAGATTAGGGACATCAAAAATCTTGCGCAGGAGCTTGGAGTAGGAGAAATTACCCTTTCTGATATTGTCAAAGAACTGGAGAAACCGGCAAGGGACCCACGTGATGAGATGCCAAAGCCGATTCTTCGTACAGATGTCATGGAGATGAAGGACCTGGAACCAGGAATGGTGTTAAAAGGAACGGTAAGAAATGTAATTGATTTTGGCGTATTTGTGGATATTGGAGTGCATCAGGATGGCCTTGTACATATTTCACAGTTGACAAATAAGAAATTTGTCAAGCATCCTCTTGATGTGGTAAGTGTCGGAGATGTGGTTGATGTCAAGGTGATGAGTGTTGACCTGAAGCGCCAGAGAATACAGCTTACAATGATTTTGGATTAAGGATGAATGAGGTGAAAACATGGTCTCTTTTGAAGTAACGATAACCGGACGGGATATGTTTGATTATAATGTGTATCATAATTACAGACATTTTCAGGGTATCTTAAGTCTGCTGCTTGGACTTGTAATGCTGGTTTTATGTGCAGCTTCTTTTGGTACAGGGGCAAATGTTACCTATATATTGGTTACGGGATTTTTTGGATTATATTTTACAATATTTACTCCGCTTCGGATTTATTTAAAATCATATCAGACTGTCAAACTTACACCGTCATTTCGTAAGCCGATTCGCTACTCTGTTTCGGAGGAAGAACTGGTGATTGAGCAGGATGGACAGATGGTCAAAATAGCCATGGAGGAAATCATTAAGGCAGTAGATACCGGTAAATCGATTGTTTTATATGTATCCAGCGTACGGGCATATATTTTCCCAAAACGTGATGTTGGTGAGAAAATACCAGCGCTGGTGGAAGTTATTAAGAAGTCAAAGATAAGAAAAGTAAAGTTGTGATTTTCTATGGAGTGTAATGTGAAGATAATAGAAACGTATGGTGCAGATGATACATTTGAACTTGGGAAGCAGATAGGTCAAACAGTAATGCCGGGGACTGTGATTTCACTGGTTGGAGATCTGGGGGTAGGAAAAACAGTCTTTACCCAGGGCTTTGCAAAAGGACTTGGAATTGAGGAACCGGTTAATAGCCCTACATTTACCATTGTACAGGTTTATGAGGAAGGAAGAATACCGTTTTATCACTTTGATGTGTACCGGATTGGGGATATCAGTGAGATGGACGAGCTTGGCTATGAAGACTATTTTTATGGAGAAGGGGTCTGCCTTGTGGAATGGGCTAATCTAATTGAGGAAATTATGCCTTCCGGACATTGTACTGTCATGCTGGAAAAGGATTTGGAAAAAGGCTTTGATTATCGGAAAATTACCATAGAGGGAGGACTTTTGAAATGAAGATTCTTGCGATT
>CAMEUH010000061.1 GCA_945938055.1 uncultured Eubacteriaceae bacterium
CACGTGCCTTGTTGGGTACACGCACATTGGCATATGTGGCAAGCTTCATTCCAACCCATCCTGCTGCTGCGGACATTAATACGCCGATTACAAAGCAGATGGCTGACTGCCATGACATGAATATAAATAATACTGCAAGAATCGCAACAACGATTGCAATAATCTTATACTCATAAACGATGAATGCATTGGCACCCACCCTGATTGCTGCCGCAATCTCAGACATTTTGTCTGTTCCTTCATCCATCTTCTTCACCGTGGTGAAGTTGAATGCTGCGAAAGCTAATGCTGCAAGAGCTGCAACAATAACTAATACTAAAACTGTCATTTTGTACTTCCTTTCGTAAAATGATTATTTGCGTTTCTTTCCTCTCAGGGAATTCTAAACGTTTCATAGTAAATTTTAACAAAACATTTACGCAAGGTCAACTTAATTTAAGCATTTTCCACAAGTAGTTTTTTTAACAAAGATAGGGCTTTAATCCATGCGCTTCCATACATTAATCATAATGATTTTTTTGTGCATACCCTTCTGCCGTCTGTGGAACCCAGATTCCATCTTCCTCCACCTGCTTCATGGTAACCGTTACCATTCCGCCCATTTCACGAAAGGAAAAGGTTACATGTACAATACCCTCATTCCCGTTCGCCCATGACGATACAGTGGCCTTATTGTCATTATTTATAATGTTAAGAAGATACCTTGCGGAAGTCTCCGGATCATAAAGATAGCAATATGGTTCCCTGTTCCGGTTACTCTCTGCATTTCTAAGCAAGTTATCACCCATTCCGTTTGTCTGGTAATCCATCCCTGTTTCATTTATGATTCCATCCGGGTATGCCGCGTAAAATTCTTCCTGTGTAACTATATTATCCAAATAATCAATACTTTGTCCTTTCACAATGAATTTCCCATTTTCAACAGAATAGGTAATTTCCTGACGCCATACTGTTACATGCGGCTCCGAGGTCTGTGCATAATAAAGAATTCCTGCATGGGATTCATTATAATCCAGAATCCGGTAGTCCGTTTCCGGATTCCAGGGCCATGGACTGGACTGTCCCAGTTCATAGCCATTACCTGCCACGAAAAGCAGATTTTCTTTCATGAGAGATTCGATTGCCTCTATTGAACTCATTTCTGCAATGGATTCTCCGTCTCTTTTGCAAAAACTCCTTGCCCAGTCGTTGACACAGTCTTCCAGCAATGTATCATCTGACTTTGCCGTGCTCTTTCCTCTCTGGCTCTTTGGCACAATTTCTTCAAATCTTTCCGCACGCCATACGCCGTCTTTCAGAACCATCCTTACCCGTGCTATTCCAATACTCGCCACTCCATTAAGCCTGCAATAAAAATCAGTTGTCTTTTCATCTACCTTCTGCGCAACATATTGATTTCCAACGCTCCATGGAACGCCTCCATAAAAGTATATAAAGCATAATTTTCCATCAATCATTTTAAAACGTGTAACATAATCCGTAAGCAGTCTTGACTGGTCAACATGTGATAAATCAACAGGTTCCACAAAAAGCTTCTGTCTTAATTCCTCACGGTTTTGATATCCGTATGCTTCCAGACTCACTACTGAATTTTCGATATAATCCAGAAATTCCTCTTCACTTCCGGCGATATTTGTATCTATCTGCTGATAACCGCTTTCCGCTTCCTGTACAGTTCCTTTTATAACGGTTTCTACAATTTCTTCTGATTCCAGTGGCATTCTCCACGAAAAATTCAGGATATCATACTTTATCTGCAATGCGAAAAGTGCCGCATCCACATCTTCTCCGGAATTCGTTCCCTCATAATACTGGTACAGTTTTATCTTCTGTTCATCCACATCAAAATTATAGAAAAGATACCGATTCTTATCGTAATCCTGCCAGAGTCCCGGTTCATTGACAACTTTGCTGAAATTTTCACTGGTTATCAGTTCAAAATTACTTCCTGAACGCACTTTCTGTGGGATGCTGTCATCCACTCCATATAAGAAAATGCTGCCATCCGCATCCACACCGTAAAATGATGTCAGATAACGTTTCTGCCCGTTCTTTTCCTCTAACGGATAACGGAATATCACCATGTCATCATTTGCATAAGTTTCCTTTGCATAAAAGAAATATTCATCCAGACTCTCTTCATCAAGATTTAACGAAACTCCGTATTCCGTGGTTGCACCTGTTGAAAGCGGACAGGAACTGATTACATTTCCGTTTTCATCCACAATCTGAATCAGGAAACTTCCCGTAATCTTACTGTCATTATTCAACTGATCATCTGCCATTTTTGCAAATACAATCTGTGCCGTGTACTTCTCACCCCGATAGGAACAACCCTCTCCATCAGACTCGAATACATAGGAACCCACTCTCATGGAATAAATGACATCCCCTTCCTTTACATTTTCCATAGTATTCTCCGAATTATCATTCACCGGATTTTCCACCACAGTTCCATGCTTTAGATTCATCCCGATAATGACTACATTTACTGCTACAAATACAAGGAACGCCGCAGCTGCTGCCATGACCTTGTAGGAAATCTTCCTCCTGCCACGTTCCTGATTCTTTTTTAACAGTCTTTCCTTAATCTGCTCCCTATCCTTTTCATCCATTTTTGCCCCATGATAAGCAGATTTTACAATATCCATGAATTCCTCTCTATCTGGTTCCTGCAATTTTTTCTTCATATACTCACCCCACTTCCTTCTTAAGGAGCTCTCTGCCCTTTGACAGATACCATCTTACGGTTGTATCACTTTTCCCCATGATTTTTCCTATCTCCGCCGAGGTGTAACCCTCATAATAATACAGATACACCGCTATCCGGTACTGTAACGGAAGATTCAAAATCACCATCATTAACTCCCTGTCCTGCGGGCTCTCCCCTGCCGCAAGACTGTCACTCTCCTCTATCGAAACATTCTTTCTCCACCAGTGCTTTAGCACGTTCTTACAGATATTTCCCGCCGTAACCAGAAGCCATGCCTTCTCATGCTCGGTATTGTCAAATTTCTTCTCCGTCCGTATCATCTGATAAAATGTATTCTGCACCGCATCCAATGCATCTTCCCTATTTTTCAAATAGGAAAAACACAGCCGGTACACCCTGTCTGCATTGCGTTCATAGATTTCGCTGATTTGTTTATCATCCATTCAACCACCACCTTCGCCGGTATTTTGTTCCCCTGTTATTCGGATTTTCTATCTTCTACTTAGAATACAAAGAAATCCAAAACATTGTTGGTAAAAAAACAAAAAAATTTTACAAGTATCTGCCGCTCCCAATACGCAGAAAAAGCCAGCTTTCACATACGTAAAGCTGACCTTATCTTAACTCACTCAAAATAAACCCCTTTTAATCTCTCATACTCCTTCGTAATTGCAAGCAATGTCTCACTATCCCCATTGGCATTATCCGGATGATAAATCTTCATCAGCTCCTTATAGCGTTTTCGAAGGGACACACCATCCGTAATTCCCTTAAAAAACACCCGTCCGCCTTCTTCTATCTGGAAACTGCGCCTTGCCTCACGGTAGATTTCATCCCGCATTACCGATTTCTTACGTTCAAACTGCTCCTTTTCCACCGCCATCCTGCGAAGCTCCGCTTCCATGATTGCCCATTGTTTTTCAAAAAGAGCCCTCTGATTGTCCAGTTGTGTCTTATACGTAGTGTTCTTGCGCTGCTGGGACTTTAAAATTCCCTGTTGTGCCTTTAAAAGCTCCCTCTCGTCCTCCAGTTCTTTCTCCTTTGCCCGGAGACGGATGTTTTCTGCAAAAAGCCACTTTTTCAGTTTATTCAGTTCCTCCGCATCTACATTTTCCAGATTATTTGGAAATGCTTCACTACCCATTCAATCACCCCCATCAATACCGGTCTGGTTGCCGGCAGATGTATTCTGTCAATGTGCAAACTGACTGTTATAAAGCTCCGTGTAAAAACCGTTCATTGTCAGCAGTTCCTCATGAGTTCCCTGCTCAATGATATTTCCATTTTTCATTACAAGAATAATATCCGATTCGCGGATGGTAGAAAGTCTGTGCGCTACCACAAAGCTTGTCCTTCCCTCCATCAGCGTGTTAAATGCTTTCTGAATCTGGATTTCCGTTCTGGTATCAATGGAGGAAGTCGCTTCATCCAGAATCAGCATTGGTGGAAGTTTTAACATGACTCTTGCGATACAAAGAAGCTGCTTTTGTCCCTGTGAGAGATTTCCGCCATTTTCTGCCAGAACCGTGTCATAGCCCTGTGGAAGACGCTTGATAAAGCTGTGTGCATGTGCCATCTTTGCCGCATTAATAATCTCTTCCTGCGTTGCATCCGGATTTCCATAGGCAATATTGTCACGAATGGTTCCCGCCTGAAGCCAGGTTTCCTGTAGTACCATTCCGAACCGTTCTCTCAAGACCTTTCTGGTCATCTTCTGTGTATTGATTCCATCTATTTTGATTTCACCACTGTCCACGTCATAAAAGCGCATCAGAAGATTAATCAGTGTACTCTTGCCACAACCTGTCGGCCCGACAATCGCAACTCTCTGACCCGGCTTTACGGAAAGATTTAAGTCTTCTAAAAGCTTAACCTCCGGATTATAGGAAAAATAAACGTGCTCTAAATCCACGGATGCCTCCCCTGCTTCCATCTGTGTAATGGCATCCTCACGCTCCGTTTCCTCTGCTTCGTCTAACAGTTCAAAAACCTTTGCCGCACAGGCCAGTGCATTCTGAAGTTCTGTGATGACACCACTGATTTCATTAAATGGCTTCGTGTACTGATTGGCATAGCTTAAAAAGCAGGAAAGCTGTCCCACAGAAAGCATCCCGTTGATTGCCGCAAATGCTCCGGTAATTCCCACACCTGCATATACGATACTATTTACAAATCTTGTCGCCGGATTGGTCACAGAGGAAAAGAAAATCGCCTTATGACTGCAATCCTTTAACCTTTCATTAATTTCTTCAAAGTTCTCAATGGCTTCGTCCTGATGATTAAATGCCTGTACAATTTTCTGATTGCCAACCATTTCATCAATTAAGCCTGTCATCTCACCACGAATTTCCGACTGTCTGCGGAAAAGTACATAAGTTTTCTTTGCCACAAATCCCGCCACGAAGAACGAAAGCGGCGTAATCAAAACAACCACAAGTGTAATCATGACATTAATGGATAACATGAAAAATAATGTTCCCACAATGGTTGCCGCACCGGTAAAAAGCTGGGTAAATCCCATGAGCAGACCATCCGAAAACTGGTCCACGTCTGTAATCACCCGATTAATAATGGTTCCGCTCTGGTTTGCATCAATATATCTTAGCGGAAGCCCTTGAATATGGTTAAATGCCTGGGTACGAATCTTTGCCACAATGCTGTATGTGATATGATTATTACACAGGTTCATGAGCCACTGAAAAACAGCGGTAAATGCCACAACAATTACAATTTTCAGTAAAATTGCTTTAATTCCAACAAAATCCACATTTCCCGGACCAACAATCAAATCAACCGCATTACCCACAAGAATTGGTGCATATAACGTAAGTGTGACTACACCTGCCGCAAATAATAATGACAATACTACAAAAAATCCGTACGGCTTTATCAGCGACAGAATTCTTTTCAGTGTTCTCCTGGTATCATAAATGTTCTTTTCTGAATTTCCCATCTCTACACCTCCTCGGCGGAAAGCTGTGACATGCAGATTTCCTTATATACATCACAGGATTTCATTAATTCATCATGACTGCCGATTCCTGCCATTACACCATCATCCAGCACTATGATTTTATCGGAATAACGCACCGTGGAAGCGCGCTGGGAAACGATAAACACCGTCATTCCCTTTGTATTTTCCCGGATTGCAGTGCGAAGTTTCGCTTCCGTTGCATAATCCAGTGCAGAAGAACTGTCGTCCAGCACAAGAATCGGAGGTTTTTTCACCAGTGCCCTTGCAATGGTAAGTCTCTGCTTCTGACCGCCGGAAAGATTGCTTCCTCCCTGATGAATCATGGTATCCAGTCCCTGTGGCTTCTCGGCAACAAAATCCGCTGCCTGGGCAATTTTAAGAGCCTCGAAGATATCCTCATCCTTTGCATCCTTATCGCCCCATTTCATGTTATCACGGATGGTTCCCTTAAAAAGCACTGCTTTCTGTTGGACAAACCCAACCATGTCACGAATCTGTTGTAACGGATATTCCTTTATGTCCCTTCCGTCAATGCGGATACAGCCTTTCGTTGCATCATAAAATCTTGGAATCAGGCTTACAAGGGAACTCTTTCCGGAACCGGTACTTCCTATGATTCCAACCGTTTCGCCGCGGTTAATCCGGAATGAAATATTACTTAAGGATTCATCACCGGCACCTTTATAGATAAAAGAAACATTGTCAAATTCTACAATCGGAACCGCTACGTCTGCATTGGTATCCGTTTTGTCTGCACTGTTTCCATCCACAATGGAAGTCTCCACCTTGAAAACATCTGAAATTCTTCCGGCACAGGCAAGTGCCTTGGTAATGGTTACAATCAGGTTGGCAAGTTTAATTAACTCCACCAGAATCTGTGACATATAGTTTACGAGAGCAACCACCTCACCCTGCGTCAGAATACCGGTATCTACCTGCACACCGCCTGTCCACACAATCACAACAATGGCGAGATTGACAATCACATAAGTAACCGGATTCATCATTGCCGTAAGATTACCAACCTTCATCTGGAAAGCCTTGAGCAAATGATTTTTCTTTTCATAGGATTCCTTTTCTTCATCCTGCCTGTTAAATGCACGGATGACCCTGGCACCGGCGATATTCTCTCTTGTGGAAAGAACCACATTATCCAGCTGTTTCTGGACATTGGCATACATTGGAATGCTAAGCTTCATGACGCCAAATACAACCAGTGCAAGAAGTGGAATTGCTACAACAAACACCAGCGCTGCCTTTACACTGATGGTAAATGCCATAATCATGGCACCAAATACAATAAATGGTGAACGTAAAAATAATCTTAAAAATAAATTCACACCGGACTGCACCTGATTAATGTCCGTTGTCATTCTGGTAATTAACGTTGAGGTTCCGATAACATCCAGTTCCGTGTGGGACAGAGAATTAATATGACGGAACAAATCATTTCGAAGTTCCGTACCAAATCCTACTGCAGCCTTTGCCGCAAAATACTGTGCCGTAAGGGAGCATGTCAGACCGATAATAGCAAGGGCTACCAGTAATGCTCCCATCCACAGGATATATCCTTTATCATTGTTTGCAATACCCACATCAATAATGTCTGCCATAACAAGAGGCACGAATAATTCAAAGGTCGCCTCCAGCATTTTAAACAGCGGAGCAATGATGGTTTCTTTTTTGTAATTTTTTAGATACTTTAACAGCTGTTTCATTTGATTTTCCTCTCTTTTCCATTCTCCCACAAAAAATTATAACCCCTGATAAGCAAAAACACAAGGACAACCCTAATCTTATCCCGTTTTCTCATTTCTCGTCATACCGGATAATCCCTTCGGTATATTTCCTTCCCATGTCATGGGCAAGCTTCCTGTTTTCAACCGTTTCAAAGAGAATCGAAAAATCATAATCCTCGGGATATAATTCCGTTGCTGCCACATGTAATTTTACCCTTTTGTGATTAATCCATATCTTTTTCCCCGGCAGTTGTACTCTTAACACACCTTTCTCATTCACCGGCTCGCATACAATTCCAATCTTTTTCTCCGGATAGACCATAACACTGTCTCCCAGCTGATACTTGGTGGTAAGTTCCATATTTCCTTTTGGTTTCTTAACTTTTACAATCCTGCCCGTATTCTTTTTCTCCATGACGGTGTCACCCTTTTGAAAGTGATATGCATGAACGGCTTCCTCTCCGTAAGCCGCCTTAATGGCTGTGCGAAGCATTTCATTTGGCATTCCAAGCCGGTCTGCGATATAAAATGCACAGCTCTCTCCGGCTTCTCCAATCACCATCTGATAAGTCGGTCTTAAGGTGTCTTTGTCAAAGGTCATTCTGGCATTGATGATGTCCGGTGTCTTCCCCGCATATTCCTTTACTTCCGGATAATGTGTGGTTGCAAGAAAAATTGCGCCGCTTTTCCGAAGTTCCTCCAGGATTGCAATGGCAATTCCCATTCCTTCCGCCGGATCGGTTCCGGACCCCAGTTCATCCATGATTACGAAGCTATTCTTATTTACTTCGCTTAATACTTCCAGCACATTTTTAATATGCGCAGAAAAGGTCGACAAGTTTTCCGAAAGATTTTGTCCGTCACCAATATCACAAAGATACGAACTATTCATGCAGATATCCGCTTCTTTGCATGTAACATGCAGTCCGCACTGTGCCATTATGCAGTTTAACATTACCGTTTTGATTGCCACGGTCTTTCCTCCTGTATTAGGACCTGTTATAATGATTCCCCGGATATCTTCTCCGATTTCAAATTGCAGCGGCACATTGATTTTCTTATCCATCAGAGGATGTCTGGCATCCTTTAACACAATTTTACGCTCGGTATTCATTGTTGGCTCCACTGCATCCATGTCCATGCTCAGCTTTCCTTTTGAGAAAATAAAATCCAGTTTTTCCATCATTGAAATATTTTCATTCATGATGGTAACCGAATCCGCAACCATTGCAGTTAATGTATACAGAATACGGTATACTTCATTTTCTTCACTGATTTTAAGAATCTGTAATTCTTCCTGAAGCTTTGCAACGCTTGACGGTTCCATGAATAAGGTGTTTCCGGTAGCTGACTTATCAATCACACTTCCAGATACCTTCAGCTTACATTCCTTTTTTACCGGAACACAAATTCTCCCATTCCGAAGAGTGTAATAGCTGTCTGCCATGCATTCCTTATGGGAACGCATGATTTGTTCTGCTTTCTGCTTCATCTGTTCTTCACATTTTATCATCTGGCCTCTTATCTGCAAAAGCTCCTTTGAGGCATAATCATCTACCGCACCATTTCGTATCTGTCTGCAGATTTCTTCTCTTAAGTCTTCCAGCGCATCCAGATTTTCCTCATAAAAGCTAAGCGGATTATCATACATTTTTCCTCTTTTCAGATAATCCTTTAACCGCCTGATTGCTGCCAGAATCTTCTCCAACTGTTCTAACTGGTGCGGGGTAAGACAGTCCCCTTTTTCAGAAATCATAAGAATTTCCCTGATTTCTACCACATTCTGAAGCGGCGGTGTCCCCAGTTTTTCCATCAGATTTCGGCCATCCGTTGTATCCCTTAACTGCTTTCTTAATTCCCCCTCGGACAAACAAAACGATACTCCTTTGATTTTTTCCTTCGCCCATTCCGTGATTGCAAGTTCCATCCATATTTCTTTGACTTTATCAAATTCTATTTGCTTTTCCACATTCATTCTGATATGCTCCTTTTTTCATTCTTAACTTTTTTCCACCTTAAAATACAAAAAACCACGGTTCGCTTAAACGCATAAAATACCATGGTTTGTTCATAGATATGATTTATCGATTTCCATTTTCCAAAAATAAAAAGCACGACCAGACAGCCATGCTTATATTATTTACAGGATTAGATACCACAATATTAAGCAATTGTAAGGCGAAAATGCTGAGCAGACAGGCTGTCAGCAAATGGGCAGACTCCTGGCATACAACCAAAAATCACCCTTGCAATATTTATTTTGCAATTTTCTCCATTACAAGCACACTTAACATGCAACATTCTCCTAAAAGTCATTTAAATTCATTTTCTAAAGTATACCTATAAAATAGTTCTCTGTCAAGTTATTTACCTTTTTCCTCAGCTGTGTTTCCCTTTTGGCCAAGGAAAATCAGCAATAAAATTCCTGCAATCGCCACAAATATGGAAATAAACTGTGAAGTCGATAATGTTCCAACACTTCCACGTTCCAGGTCTCCACGGAAAAACTCAATCACAAAACGCCCGATACTATAAAAGATAAGATAAAATGCGCCAATTCTCCCAGGCTTCTTATTATACTTAAATAAGAGGCACAAAATTCCAAAATGCAGAAAATCAAATACACTGGAAGCAATCTGGGAAGGGAACAGCGGTATATTATTCGGTGCGTAAGCCGAATGGGTAAAGGTTATGGAAATTGGAGAATCCATCGGCGTGCCATAACAACAGCCTGCCAGAAAACATCCGATACGTCCAAATCCCTGCGCCAGTGCAATGGAAGGTGCCGCACAGTCTAAATACTTAAAAAATTCCAGTCCTTTTTTTCTGCAGTATATGGCTGCCGCAACAATTCCCGCAATAACACCGCCGTATACAACAAATCCGGCAGTAAAATCCAGTAACAGTCTGGGATTTGCAATAATTTCATCTATCGTAGTAATGTAATACAGAATTTTAGCTCCAAGAATACCGGAAACGACACCCACAATTAAAATATTAAAAACCGGTGCCTGGTCTAATCCCGCCTTTTTAGCAAGACGTTCCGTATTAAAATAAGCTGCTAAAATTCCGATTGCAATCATTAATCCGTATCCATAGATTGTAAACGGTCCGATTGTAAAAAGTTCGTTATGCATATGAAAATCCTTTCTTTATATGATTCATGGATTTCATTATAACACCTTACGGAATAAAATGCTCATAAATTTTCTCTTAAAAGAAAGAATCCTCTATATTCGTCCTTTCTGTCATGTTATGAATAACCTCCTTAATAAGGAGCGGCAGAAATGGCTTGGTAATATAATCATCACATCCCAGTTCTGCAAATTCAATGGATGTATCAAGTGTTTTATCCGCCGTCATAAGAACAACCGGGGTCTGATATTTCTTCCGTATGTGCCGGAGCGTTTCCAGACCATCCATTTCAGGCATTTTCACATCCAGCAAAATCAGATCGAAGGACTGCTGTTCAAGAATTTCCAATGCTTCTCTTCCGCTGCCTGCAGGAATAATTTCATACATTGGTTCCTCTTTCATGATATGCATGATAATTTTATTATTCATCGCCTCATCATCTACCGTAAGAATCTTCTTATGGGTAGCATCTTCCTGTTTCAGGGAATAATCCTTGTCTTCATCAATCATTTGCAGCATGATATCTGCAATTTCAGGATCAAACTGGCTTCCCTTTCCTTTTTCAATTTCACCTCTTACAACTTCCTGTGGCAGTGCATCACGATAGCTTCGATTACTTGTCATGGCATCATATGCATCCGCAATTCCAAGAATTCTTGCCACTTCCGGTATCTTTTCCCCAGTCAGTCCATTTGGATATCCCTTTCCGTCATATCGTTCATGATGATACTTGGCAGCAATGGCAATCAGGTTACTACCTGAAATTCCCCTTAAAATGTGATATCCTGTCACGGGATGGATTTTGATGATATTATATTCTTCATCTGTCAGCCTTCCAGGTTTATTAATGATTTCATTCGGAATACGGATTTTTCCCACATCATGTAACAAACCTGCACGATAGATTTCTTCCTGTTCTTCTTTGCTTTTTCCCATTCTTGCCGCAATCATCCTGGAATACTCAGCAACACGCT
>CAMEUH010000062.1 GCA_945938055.1 uncultured Eubacteriaceae bacterium
ATAATTTTAAGGATAAGGACGAACTGTATCTGGAATGTGTGAAAAAAAGCTGTGAAAACCTTATTACTTTCATCCATGACAATAAGGCAGAAGAAAGCTTTGTGGAGTACATGAGTATGAGAATGCGGTTTTTTAAGGAAAATCAACAGGAGGCATATGTGTTTTTGGAGGCACGGACAAATCCGCCACAGCATTTGACCGGTCCCATACGGGAAATTTTTATAAAATTTGATGAACTGAACATGGCAGTGTGCGAGAAAGAACTTTCAAGGCATACGCTCCGGGATGGGGTGTCAAAAGAAGATGCACTTAATTATTTTTCGGAAATACAAAAGATTTATAATATTAATTTTTCCCATCAATTAAATGGCACAATGTCGATTCAGGAACAGCTGGCGTTGCATGAAAGAAACATTCATAAGATATTTGATTTTATGTTATATGGTATTGCAAAAGGAGAAAATGAAGAATGATAAAGAATATAGTATGTTGGATTGTGGTACTTTTAATTGCTTTTTTAGCAGGAAAAGCGGTCAGCAAGATAAAGCTTCCGGCAATTCTTGGGTGGCTGATTGCAGGTATGCTGCTTGGACCGAATGCTATCGGGCTTCTTCCGCGAGAAGTTCTTGGTGCATCCTGGTATAAGCTGATTATTACATGGATGCAGTGTGCATTTGGTCTGATGCTGGGAACAGAGCTTGTATGGAACAGAATTAAAAATTACGGGAAAGCGTTAGTTGTCACTACACTGATGCAGTCACTTGGCACTTTTGCATTTGTTTCAATGGTCTTTGGTATTATTTTTCAATGTATTGGTATTCCGGTGTATCTGGCATTTGTCTTTGGAGGAATTGCACTGGCAACAGCACCGGCTCCGGCATTGTCCATTGTCAGTGAGTTTCATACGAAGGGACCTGTGACGGATACACTGCTGCCAATGGCAGTTCTGGACGATATTGTGGGGATTGCAGTATTCTTTACGGTTAATTCCTTTGTGGCAAGAACGGTATCTGGAGGGGGAGTTTCACTTATCATGATACCGGTTATGATTCTGCTTCCGGTTCTTGTGGGAGCAGTAATTGGCCTGATTGCAGGAATTCCGCTAAAAAGAACCAGTGGAAAGAAATCATCCCTTGCAGTTCTGATTATGGGAATTACTGTTACGGTAGTGGTTGGTTACTGGCTGAATACGAAAGTCTTTACCGGGATTACTCTTAATTATATGCTGATGGGTGTTGCATTTTCGGCGGCTTTCTCCAACATGTTGCCGGAAGAAAAGCTTGAGAAGGTAACGGATTATTTTCATCCGATTTTAGGAATTTGTCTTTTGGGTGCTATTGTGGATCTGGGAGCACCACTGGACTATCATCTGATTATGGGGGCAGGATTCTATACATTTATTTATATTGCTGCCAGGGCATGCGGAAAATATTTTGGTGCAAGATGTGGTGCAAAGCTTATGAAAATGCCAAAGACGGTCCAGAAATACCTTGGCTTTACCTTACTTCCTCATTCGGGAGTTTCCCTGGTATTTACCGGAATTGTATGCTCTGTACTACAGACCGGTAAGCCGGAGCTTGCAGTTATTGTAAAAGGAACCATTGCGGCAGCGGCGGTCATCAATGAGATTATTGCGGTCATTGCGGCAAAGAAGGGCTTTGAAATGGCGGGAGAAATTGATTCATAAAATGAAATGTTTCAATGGTAATCAAAGTATAGTATAATAGACTCATACCCCAATAAGGAGGATATTTACTAAATGATACAAATCCAAAACATTACCAAGACCTATAACAACACCATACGCGCCGTGGATAACCTGAATTTGACCGTAAATAACGGAGAAATCGTTGGCTTCATCGGGCCAAACGGTGCCGGTAAGACCACGACCTTAAAAATGCTTACAGGAATCTTAAGACCGGATAGCGGTACGATTCATATTAATGATTATGATATTCAGAAGGATGCCTTAAAGGCAAAGCAGGCGATTGGTTACATTGCAGACAGTCCGGACATGTTCCTGCGGCTTAAGGGAATGGAATTCCTGAATCTGATATCAGATATTTATAAGGTCCCTACGGATGTGCGCAGGGAACGAATCAGCACTCTTGCCGCACGATTTGAACTGGAAGAGGTTCTGGATAAGCCGATGCAGGGTTATTCCCATGGTATGCGCCAGAAAATGATGGTGGCGGCTGCACTGGTACATAATCCTTCAGTGTGGATTCTGGATGAACCTCTTACGGGACTGGATCCGAAGTCTGCATTTGCATTAAAGAATATGATGCGTGAGCACGCCGATGCAGGAAATTCCGTACTGTTTTCCACGCATGTGCTGGAAGTGGCTGAGAAGCTTTGTGACAAGATTCTTATTATTCATCATGGGAAGACCCTGTTTTATGGAACGTTGGAGGAGCTGAAAGCAAAATATCCGGATAAGGATCTGGAAATAATCTTTTTGGAGATGACTGCCCATGAATAGTTTTATGAATCTGGTGCGTGCCTTCCGTAAGTCCGTGGACATGAGCCGGCCCATGGATAGAGGGCAAAAAATTAAGGTGATAGTACTTTCGGTATTTTCGGTATGTTTTATTTTCCTTCCGGTGCTTCTGATAACGGGTCTTATGGTAAAATTGATGACGGAGAGTCTGATGACTATTGGATTTGCATCCTTTGGCATTCAGTTCATGTTTCATGTGATTTGTTTCTTTTCGGTGATTTTTGGAATTAATGTAGTATTTAGTGAATTTTACTTTTCCAACGACATTGAGTTTATTCTGCCATTTCCACTGCGCGCTTCGCAGATTGTGGGAGCGAAATTTGTGTCCGTATTCCTGATGGAGAATGTGATGCAGTTTTTATTTGTCATTAGTTGTATTGTTGGATATGGAATTGGTGCACGCATGAACTTTTTGGGCTGGATGCTGTCGATAATCGGAATTTTGACTCTTCCGGTACTTCCGTTGGCATATTGTGGTATTATCAGCATTTTGCTGATGGCATTTACCCGTCTGATAAAGAATAAAGATGTGATTCAGAAAATCTCCGTGGGGATTCTGTTTGCCCTTGTTGTGGTGTTAGTGGCATCTATCGGTACCCTGCAGAATCTGGATCTTGGCGAAGCAATCGGTGCCATGGCACAGAATGATCAAGGCTTTATCCACGTGTTAAATTTGATTTTCCCTAATATTCCGTTGTTTGTGGAGACCTTTACCAAAGGAAATCTTCTGGCACTTGCAGGATACATACTGGTCAATATGATAGCGGTTGGTATGATGCTTTTGCTTGCGGAATTATTTTATTTTAAGAGTGTGGTGGGACTTGATTCTGCGGTATCATCTGCAAAGCAAAAGAGCATGGATAAGATTCTTTTGTCAGCAAGACAGCATAGTCCCGCATATGCGTACTTTATGAAAGAATTGCGGATTCTGATTCGGACTCCGGCATATTTAACCAATTGTGTGGGAATTAATTTTATCTGGCCGGTGTTTGTTTATGCCATGTATAAGATTTCAGGAAATGGAATAAGCCTGGTACAGCTAAGAGAACGTTATGCACAAAATGACATTTCGCTGCAGCTTATTTTTCTGTTAGGCGGGATTGGACTTGCAGTTCTGTTATCCTCTTTAAACAGTATCTGCTCGAATGCCATTTCACGGGAAGGTAAGCATTTCTCCTTCATGAAATATATACCGGTTTCCTATGCAGTGCAGTGGAATGTAAAGGTGCTTGTAGGCGTGATGTTTTCGGCATTTGGCGTATTGATTTTCTATCTTCCGGCGTGTGTGGCTGCAGGGGTGCCGGTCTGGCAGACGATGCTGTTTGTGATTTTAATTCTCATGGGCGTGAGTTTTGTGTCTTATATGGGAATTTATATTGATTCCATTCAGCCAAAGCTTGTGTGGGATGATGAACTGGGGTCGCTTCGGGAGAATTATAATAGCTTCTTTTCCATGGCGATTGCCATTGCATTCGTGGCCGTGGTTTGTGTTGGCGGATTTTTCTTTTTCCGTAATGCAGGGTTGTCCATTGGAAGTGTGTCATTCGTTTTATTTATGATTCTTCTGATGGCAAATGCCGTGATTTTGAGGATTACAGTAAAATCAGGTGCGAAAAATATCATGGGACAGGAAGAAATGTAAACAAGGAGGAGTGACAGGATGAAAAAATGAGGTTTTGGAGCCATGCGGCTTCCATTATTCAATCCGGAAGATAAGTCTTCTATTAATCAGGAACTTTTGAATCAGATGGTGGATGCATTTTTAGATGCAGGATTTACATATTTTGACACGGCGTTTCCATACCATGAACAGAAATCAGAGGCTGCGATGAAGACCGCACTTGTGGACAGACACCATAGAAGCGAGTATGTTTTTGCAGATAAGATGCCGACAGTACTGGTGAAGGCAAAAGAGGAATATCCGATGTATTTCGACATGCAGCTAGAGCGGACCGGCGTAGAATATTTTGATTATTACCTCATGCATAACATGGGAAAGTATCGTTATGCAAAGAGTAAGGCGTTTGGCAAATTTGAATTTGCCCTGCAGAAGAAGGAAGAGGAAAAAATTAAAAAACTTGGTTTTTCCTTCCATGATGATGCAGATACGCTGGACCAGATTCTGACGGAGCATCCGGAGGTGGATTTTGTCCAGCTTCAGATTAACTATCTGGATTGGGAAAACAAGATTATCCAGTCAAAGAAGTGTTATGAAACTGCAAGAAAGCATCAGAAACCAATCGTGGTAATGGAACCAGTAAAAGGCGGAACACTTGCAAATCTTCCAAGAAAAGCAGAAGAATTACTGCGTGCATACAATCCGGATGCTTCACCGGCATCTTATGCACTCCGGTTTGCAGCATCCCTTGAAGGCGTCATGATGGTTTTAAGCGGAATGAGTAACATGGAGCAGGTGCTTGATAATACCACAATTATGAGTAATGTGAAACCGTTGAGTGAAGAAGAACGAGAACTTCTTTCAAAGGTAGTTGAAATCATTCATGAAAGTGTTAAAGTCCCATGTACTTCCTGTGGATATTGTATGGAAGTATGCCCAAAGAACATTCCGATACCGGGACTTTTCGGATTGTATAATAATTATGCCATTAATGGAAATTTTTCAACGATGTATCATAACCGGATTATTTATGAAAGAGGTAAGTCTTCAGATTGTATCGGATGTCGTCAGTGCGTAAGGAATTGTCCGCAGCATATTGAGATTCCGGAGCATCTTAGGGAGATTGCGAAGTTTGAGAAGTAATTATATTTATGTTTGGTAGGACTAAGTTAGTTTTTAGACACAAAGTGTGAGTCAGGCTAATCGAAGTCCTACTTTTTTATTGACGGGTGGAAATAATCTTATATAGGCGGCTGGCATAAAGATGGGAAGAATTGGTAATGATTAAAGAAAAAGAAATCTCGAATGAAGAGGATATCAATCCTATAGAAACGAAAAACACGGAATAAATATGATGAATATATGCAGACATTTGGTGCGGTGTGTATTGAAGGACCAAAGTATTGCGGCAAGACATGGACAGCCCGCAGTCGTTCTGAAAGTGCAGCATTTATTGGTGATCCTGCCAATAATTTTCAAACTAGAACCATGGCTGGTATAAGCCCTGATTTGGTTTTAGAGGGAGAAAATCCGCGCTTGATTGATGAGTGGCAGGAGGTACCATCATTATGGGATGCTATAAGGTTTGAAGTGGATAAGGATAGCAGAAAGGGTAAATATATCTTGACTGGTTCGGCTACACCAAATCATAAAGGGATTATGCATAGTGGCACAGCAAGAATTGGAAGAGTCAGAATGGGAACTATGTCACTTTACGAAACCGGAGATTCTTCAGGAAAGATTTCCTTAAAGGACATGTTTGATGATAAGCTGGCAGTACAGGCAACCGGAGATGTGAAATTAAAGAGGCTGATTTACTATGTTGTTAGAGGAGGCTGGCCGGGCAATCTGAACACACCGGAGTCTACTTGTGGCAAATTAGCAATTGAATATCTGAAAGCCGTTGTTGATGATGATATGTATAAGGTAGATGGTGTAAAGAGAGATTCCAGAAAGGTTTGGTCTTTGATTCGATCTTTGGGGAGAAATGAAAGCACACTGGTAAGTAATAGCATATTGCGTAAAGATATGGGGGCGATAGATGAGATAGCTATTGATCCAGATACGGTTTCGGATTATTTAGATATATTAAAACGATTGTTTTTGCTGGATGACCAGCTTGCATACAGTACAAATCTCCGTTCTTCCAGAAGATTGTTAAAATATGCAAAAAGACATTTTATAGACCCATCTCTTGCAGTAGCGGCGTTGTCTGCAACATCGGATATGTTATATAACGATTTGAATACATTTGGTTTTTTATTTGAGAATTTATGTGAGCATGATTTAAAAATTTATGCAGAATATAATGGTGCAACTTTGTATCATTTTAGAGATGAAAAAGGAAATGAAGTGGATGCAGTGGTTGAATTTCCAGATGGTACATGGGGAGCATTTGAAATTAAGCTTGGTGCCAATCAAGTGGATGCAGCTGCGAGCGGACTTTTGGGAATTAAACGTATTATGGAAAAGGAAGGAGATAATCCGCCGAAAGTATTATGCGTTATCTGTGGAATGACCAATATGGCTTACAAGCGTGAAGATGGAGTATATGTTGTTCCGATTACTGCATTGGGACCGTAGTGTAGTAAGGAGTGATATTACTATAATTAAGATAAAACGGCAGACCCATAAGATATGGTATCTGCCGTTTTGCTATCATTATATTAGGAAATTACATGTCATGGATTTCGCTGTGAAGCTCCTGGAGTGATTTAAGTCCACTGTTACCATGTTCCTTTACATAACGGATGCCTTCTGCAGCAGCTCGTGCGGCGGCAATAGTCGTCATGTAGGAAACCTTTGCTTTGATGGCTGCCTTACGAAGATAGCTGTCATCATGAACGCTGTCTTTTCCAACAGGTGAATTAACAACCAGCTGGATATCGCCGTTTGTAATCATGTCAAGGACATTAGGACGGCCTTCATAAAGTTTGTTGACCTTTTCGGCAGGAATTCCGGCAGCGGTAATAATGTCGTAAGTTCCTCCGGTTGCAAGGATGCGGAAACCATCCTCAAAGAACATTTTGGCAACTTCGGCAACTTCCGCCTTGTCTTTTCGATTAACCGAGATGAGTACAGTTCCTTCTAACGGAAGCCGGGTCTGGGTTGCTTCCTGTGCCTTGTAGAAGGCTTCACCGTAAGATCTTGAAAGTCCTAATACTTCACCGGTAGAACGCATTTCTGGTCCCAGAATCGGGTCAACCTCAGGGAACATGTTGAATGGGAATACCGCTTCCTTAACACCATAGTTTGGAATGCACTGCTCCTTTAAGGAAGGAACCGGTGATGGCTTTCCGGTAAGCTCTGATGTAATAATTTCTGTTGCAAGCGGTACCATACGGATGTTACATACCTTGGAAACAAGCGGTACGGTACGGGATGCTCTAGGATTTGCTTCCAGAACATATACCTTGCCGTTTTCAATGGCATACTGCATGTTCATGAGACCCTTAACATGCATTTCTTCTGCAATCTTTCTTGTATATTCCTTGATAGTCTTCACATTTTCTTCTGAGATGTGAACGGAAGGAATGATGCAGGCAGAGTCGCCGGAGTGAACACCTGCAAGTTCAATGTGTTCCATAACGGCAGGAACAAATGCATGTGTACCATCGCTGATGGCATCTGCTTCACATTCGAGAGCGTGATTTAGGAAACGGTCAATGAGAATTGGACGGTCCGGAGTTACGCCGACAGCAGCCTTCATGTAGCCTGTCATGCTTTCGTCATCATATACCACTTCCATGCCGCGTCCACCTAATACATAGGAAGGACGAACCATTACCGGATAACCGATTTCCTTTGCAATGGCAAGGGCTTCTTCCACGGTAGTAGCCATTCCGGATTCCGGCATCGGAATTTCTAATTTTTCCATCATTTCACGGAACAAATCACGGTCTTCTGCAAGGTCGATAACGGATGGTGAGGTTCCGAGAATCTTAACACCGTTCTTCTCGAGATCTGCAGCAAGGTTTAAAGGAGTCTGTCCACCAAACTGTGCAATGACACCGAGAGGCTTTTCCTTCTTATAAATACTTAAGACATCCTCCAGGGTAAGCGGTTCGAAATAAAGCTTGTCGGAGGTATCGTAGTCGGTGGAAACTGTTTCTGGGTTGCAGTTTACGATAATGGTCTCAAAGCCCATTTTCTTTAATGCAAGTGAGGCATGAACGCAGCAGTAGTCAAATTCGATACCCTGACCGATACGGTTCGGACCACCGCCAAGAATCATGATTTTTGGCTTGTCTGATGTAGGGTTCTTGTCTGTTGCATTATAGGTGGAATAGTAGTAAGCACTATTTTCAGTACCACTAACATGTACTCCTTCCCAGGCTTCTTCCACACCAAGGCTGATGCGGTGGTTACGGATTTCTTCTTCGGAAATCTCAAGAAGCTGGCTTAAATACTTATCGGAAAATCCATCCTTCTTTGCTGCAATAAGAAGTTCGTCAGCAGGAAGATGACCCTTGGATTTAAGGAGTTCTTCTTCCTCTTCAACGAGTTCCTTCATCTGTTCAATAAAATATGTCTTCACCTTGGTGAGGTTGTGGATTTCTTCAACCGTAGCACCTTTTCTCAATGCCTCATACATGGCAAAATGGCGTTCGCTGGTAGGAGTGGCAAGGAGATTAAGAAGCTGTTCCTTTGTCATGGAATCAAAGTTCTTGGCGTGACCAAGACCATAACGTCCTGTCTCTAAGCTTCGGATAGCCTTCTGGAATGCTTCCTTGTAGGTCTTTCCGATACTCATGACTTCACCTACGGCACGCATCTGGGTGCCAAGCTTGTCTTCCACTCCCTTAAACTTCTCAAATGCCCAGCGTGCAAATTTGATTACAACATAGTCACCGTCCGGTACATACTTATCAAGTGTTCCGTATTTTCCGCAAGGGATATCCTTCAGGGTAAGTCCTGTTGCCAGCATTGCGGACACAAGAGCAATAGGAAAACCGGTTGCCTTTGAGGCAAGTGCGGAGGAACGGGAAGTACGTGGATTAATTTCAATTACAATAATACGATCAGATACCGGGTCATGGGCAAACTGTACGTTAGTTCCGCCGATGACCTGAACGGATTCTACGATTTTATATGCCTGTTCCTGAAGGCGCTTCTGGCATTCTTCGGAAATGGTAAGCATAGGTGCGGAACAGAAAGAATCACCGGTATGAACGCCTAATGGATCGATATTTTCGATAAAGCATACGGTAATCATGTTGTTGTCCGCATCACGTACAACCTCAAGCTCTAATTCTTCCCAGCCGAGAATGGATTCTTCTACAAGAACCTGTCCCACAAGGCTTGCCTGAAGACCTCTTGCACAGACGGTTTTTAACTCGTCCTTGTTGTATACAAGACCGCCGCCGGCACCACCCATGGTATAAGCCGGACGCAGAACCACCGGATAACCAAGACGGTCTGCAATAGCAAGTGCTTCATCAACACTATATGCAACTTCGCTGCGCGCCATTTCGATTCCGAGAGCGTTCATGGCCTTCTTGAATTCGATACGGTCTTCACCACGTTCAATGGCATCTACCTGGACGCCGATAACTTTTACATTGTATTTTTCTAAAATTCCCGCTTTATTTAATTCAGCGCATAAATTCAGTCCGGATTGTCCGCCGAGATTTGGAAGAAGTGCATCCGGACGTTCTTTTTTGATAATCTGTTCCAGACGTTCCACATTTAATGGTTCAATGTAGGTTACATCTGCAGTTTCCGGGTCAGTCATAATGGTAGCAGGATTGGAATTTACCAGTACGATTTCGTAGCCAAGCTTTTTTAATGCTTTGCACGCCTGTGTACCGGAATAGTCAAATTCACAGGCCTGTCCAATGATGATGGGACCGGAACCAATGATAAGTACTTTGTGTATATCTGTTCTTTTTGGCATGGATATGTCCTCCTTATTTTCTAAGTAATATTATATAGAAAATTAGGAAAATCACAAGAAATTTTTATTGATTCCTGTCATGAAGTTAAGAATTTTAATTTATAAGGTAAAATCTGATATAATTTCCTGTTTTTTCATTCCCATTTCCATTATAATGAGAGGAAGCAGGATTTTATTTTGTAAAGGAAAAGGAGTATAGGATGTTTTCGAAGAAAATGTTAACAGAAGATATAGAGAAAATGGGGCTTTGTCCTTCGGATGCAGTGATGATTCACTCTTCCATGAAAGCCATTGGAGAGGTAGAAAACGGGGCAGATACGGTTGTAGATACATTGATGGAATATTTTAAGAACGGACTATTGATGATGCCGGCACATACCTGGGCACAGATGGGAAAGGAACACCGGATTTTTGAACCGCAGACAGAAAAATCCTGCGTGGGAATTATTCCTGAAATCTTTCGTCACAGAAAAGGTGTGGTGCGTTCCCTGCATCCGACACATAGTATGGCGGTATTTGGAAATAAGGCAGAAGAATATATAAAGGGAGAAGAACAATGTACGACTCCATGTACACCCGGAGGATGCTGGGACCGTCTTAAGGACGTTCGGGCTAAAATTCTGCTGATAGGTGTTACTCATGCAAGAAATACGTTTATTCATGCCGTGGAGGAAAATTTTTGCGTGCCGGAGCGATTTACCAAAGAACCGGAGCAGTTTTTTATCAGAATGCCGGATGGCACTTTGAAGGAGACATTTGTGTATCGGCATTTTAATCCGAATACGGCACATATTTCGGAAAGCTATGATAAACTTACTGAAGCATTTTATGAAACGAAAGCTGCAAGAAAAGGTTATCTGGGAAATGCGGAATGTATTCTATGTGATGCACAGGCAGTTTATGATGTTACGGGAAGAATTATTTCCCATGAACTCAACTGCCTGATGGACCGGGATGTGATACCAAAAGAATGGTGGTAATCAACAGTCTGAGTAAAATCCAAAATGTGTAAGAGCTTGTAAAATTCCATTTTCGCTTGCATTTCCGGTAACGTAGGATACCTGTTCGAAAAGAGAGGCAGGTGATGAATTTCCCATGGCGATACTGTGTGGAACGAAGGTCAGCATGGAAAGGTCATTATTACTGTCTCCAAAGGCATAGGAACAGGACAGATCCAGTCCATAATAATCCAGTACACGGCGGATTCCGGAAGCCTTGGAATATCCATGAGGAACAAATTCACGGAAACATCCTCCGCGGTCAATGCATTCAAAATGAGAATCGCTTGTTTGACGGAAGGCAGTCAGTTGTTCCGGTTTCTCGAACCATATGACAAATTTGTCGCAGAAAAAGTTTGGATTTTCAAGGTCTTTTGGCATGTCATAGCCACGCCGGATAAAGGCTTCATACTGACGGATGGCAGCAGGATGCTGAAGTGGTCTGGATAAATCAAAGCAGACTTCTCTGCGGG
>CAMEUH010000063.1 GCA_945938055.1 uncultured Eubacteriaceae bacterium
TATCTGTGCACAGATTACAGAAAGCTTAGAGGGACAGAAAAAAATCTATCTTTGTAATAAAATAACGGAGGCTGCGACCGGAAGGACATTTTATCCGGATATGCTGTATCGGCATAAGTTTGCGGAATGTGCCATTACCACGGTTATGAATCCCATACAGATAGAAATACCTGAGTATGTGGCTGCTACAGGATTTTATGACATGGAGGCAGCTGCCGTTTATCAGGCGGGAGCATGCTTTGTGGGACCACATCAGATGAGTTTTGTAAAGATTGTGTCAGACAGGGGAGAAGAAAGAGCAGTTACGCCGCAGAAGGCAGAAGAATGTATCTGTAAGAATCTTCCTGCGATTACGGAATATGTGGACAGATTTGCGAGAAATCAAAGGACTGACCGGCAGGAGAACGGGCAGGATGTCGGGGAAAATCTGTGGATTGAAAAGGTATGCGAGGACATGCATTGTTCGGTGGTAATGAAAAATGCAATGAAGCAGCAGATACACTACTGCAGACTGGCCGGAATTGATTATAGAAAGATTCTGGAAGACGGATATCAGCAGGGGAAACTCCCTTGCGGCAGTAAGAGGGAAGGAAAGCAGTACTTTGAAGAATTTCGTAAACAATTATTTTAATCCGGTTTTTTCACATATATATGTGGAAAAGAAAGCAATGAACCGGACAAGAACCCGGAAAATTTTAGAAAAGTTTCCTAATGCCGTTGTTGTGGAAATTGACCATTATAAGGATGTATTCTGCAGAAGCGGACAGGACAGTACGTTGCAGCGCAAGGCGCAGAATCTGATTCTTGCAGTCAAACAGGGTGAACTGATTTATCAGGGAGCACCGGTATGTCAGAGCTTTGGCAATGAGCATTTTTATTATACTTCCTGCATGATGAATTGTTTGTATGACTGCGAATATTGTTATCTTAAGGGAATGTATCCATCGGGTCATGTAGTGGTATTTGTAAATATCGAAGACATTTTCGAACAGGTAGAAAAGATGTTAAAGGAACATTCTCTTTATCTGTGTGTGTCTTATGATACAGACCTTATGGCAATGGAAGCAATGACAGGATATACAAAGATGTGGACGGATTTTGCCCAAAAGCATCCGAATCTTACAGTGGAAATCCGGACAAAGTGTGCAAATGAGCAGTTTTTTGAAAGACAGGAGCCGCTTACCAATGTAGTGTATGCCTTCACCATTTCACCACAGGCTGTAATCGAACAATGGGAACATAAAACACCATCTCTTTCGAGAAGGATTCAGTGTGCGAAGAAAGCAGCAGAAAAAGGATTTCAGGTAAGGCTTTGTTTTGACCCGATGATTTATTGCGTGGATTGGAAGAAGCAATATGCTGCAATGCTGGATGAAATTGAGCAAACCATTGACATGACAAGAATTGTGGACGTCAGTGTGGGAAGTTTTCGTGTATCGCAGGATTATCTGAAAAAGATGCGGAAAAATAATCCGGATTCAGCCGTGGTACAGTTTCCTTATGAAAATGACAACGGTGTATACCATTATCCGAAGGAGCTTTTGGAAGAAATGGAACGATACATGACAGAAAGACTGGAAATGCAAATCGGACGGGAAAAGATTTTTCGCTGGACGGATGAAGTCAGTTAGAATGCGGAGGTAAGGAAAATGAAAGACAATAATCAGGTGGCGGTTGTGACTGGTGCATCCTCCGGTATCGGACTTGCAATCAGCGAAAGCTTATGTGACCTGGGATATGAAGTATATGGAT
Source organism: uncultured Eubacteriaceae bacterium (assembly GCA_945938055.1). Classification (GTDB taxonomy): domain Bacteria; phylum Bacillota; class Clostridia; order Lachnospirales; family Lachnospiraceae; genus MGBC120314. The sequence continues at coordinate 1,753 of CAMEUH010000063.1, forward strand.
TTGGAAGGGATTTTGATAGGAAAGAATTTCTGGACAGTAAGCTGAAGGAAGGAAAAGTGTGTGAAAGATTCCATCCTGTGGTCATGGATTTACTGGATACGGATAAGCTTTGCCGGAAGGTCAGGGATATCATGGCAGAACAGGATATACATGTTCTTGTCAATAATGCAGGTGTGGGTTATTACGGACTGCACGAAGAACTTAATGTACGAAAGATTCAGGAAATGGTTCGTATTAATCTGGAGGTTCCGATGATACTTACCCAGATGCTTTTGCGTACCTTAAAGAAGAATTCAGGCTATATTATTAATATTTCTTCTGTGACTGCAGAAAAATCCAATCCGCACGGTTGTACGTATGGGGCAACGAAGGCAGGATTAAGCAGCTTTGGAACAAGTCTGTTTGAGGAAGCGAGAAAATATGGTGTCAAAGTTACAACAATTCAGCCGGACATGACAAAGACCAGTCTGTACCGCAATGCGGATTTTGAGGAAGGTGAAGAGGAAGCAGCTTATCTTCTTCCGAAAGAGGTGGCAGAGGCAGTGGAATATGTGTTAAGACAGAGGGATGGGGTCGTTGTTCCAAAGATTACGTTACAGCCGCAGCTTCACAGAATACACAGGAAAACGGATAAGGAGACGAAGGGAAAATGAATCAAAAAAAGGTTACATTGTTATATATTCTGCTTCATGTGGTTTTTTGGTGTACCTATGCCATTGCATGGAGTTATACGGCAGTTTATCTGAAAGCCTGCGGATATGATAATACGATTGTCGGACTGGTTACGGGAATTGGTGCAGTCATTTCCGTATTATTGCAGCCGGTTCTGGCATCCATGACACAACGGTTTGGCTGGCTTAACAACAGGACAAACATTCTTTTGTTAAAGGGATGTTCTCTTGTTTTTACTTTCATCATCATGTTAAAATTACCGGGTGCTTATACTATTGCCGTAATGTTTACCATGATTGCGGCGATTGATGCATCGATTCCTTCCATACTCAGCAGTCTTGCCATGGATTATGTTAATTCAGGACGATATATTAATTATGGTCTGGCACGTGGATGTGGTTCTGTTGCGTATGCAGTGATCTGTTTTGTTTTAGGATATGTGGTGGAAGGCTTTGGTACGGATTGTCTGATGGTACTTTACCTGATGATGGGGCTGGTTACCATGGCAGTTACGGCAGTATTTCCATTTGATAAGGAAATGAAGCAGAAAAAAGAGGAAAAGATAGAAAAGAAAAAGGATTCTGTTTTAAAGCGGTATGCGTTTCTTCCATATTTTCTCATTGCGTCAGTTCTTTTATTCATGGGACATAACATGTCGAATGTGTTTCTGGTTAATATCATTGAGAGGGCAGGAGGAAGCAGTGCAAACCTTGGACTGGCACTGGCAATCGCGGCGGGAGTGGAGCTTCCGGTCATGGTGCTGTTTGTAAGGCTGTCTCAGAAAATCAAGGTAGAAAAGCTTCTGGTAATCAGTGCAGTGTTTTTTACCATAAAATCCTTGTGTACGCTTTTTGCGGTAAGCATGTGGATGATTTATGTAGTGCAGTTTTTACAGTTTGGTGCGTTTGCACTTTTTACACCGGCTTCGGTATATTTTATTAATAAGGCAATGAATCATAAGGACTGCGGACTGGGACAGGCACTTCTTGGCTCTTGTTCACTGGGACTTGGAGGAACTCTTGGAAATGTACTTGGCGGCTTGGTACTGGATCTTGCGGGAGTGGATGCAATGATTTGGTGCATGGTGGCGTTGTCTGCAGTTGGGGTTCTTTTTATGTGGATTGCAGAAGAAAAAGTTCGTTCTTGACAATTGGCTTTTTTTCTTTTATATTATTCGAAATAGCAAAGGCGCTTGGAGTTTTCCGGGCGCTTTTATTTTTTGCAGAATAGAATGCCTGACAGGAGACGATAAGGAATGAGCAGAGAAAAAAAGAGAAAATTCCCGGGAATTGGACTTCGAATCATAAAATCCGCAATAGCAGTTGCATTATGTTATCTGGTATCTTTTCTCAGGGGAAACAGTGGAATTGTATTTTATTCACAGCTTGCAGCACTCTGGTGCATGCAGGTTTATGTGGTGAATACCAGAAATAATGCGATTCAGAGAACAATAGGGACCATAATCGGTGCTCTGTATGGGCTGTTGTTCCTTTTGGTCAAACAACAGGTTTTTATACCGGGTCCCATGGAAGAATTAATTGATGCACTGGCAATATCCCTGATGCTGATTGCGGTTCTTTATGATATCCGGGAGAAAATGTATCTGAAGGGACGATATGATTATGTTGTGGATTCCAGGGATTCCAATCAGGTGGTGCATACATTGAAAAAACTTTATGAAACGGTTAAGATTGGATAAATTTCAGGAATGGTTTATAATAGGAATCAGGACTACAGTGCAGGAGGAATGGAGTATGAGTTATACAAGAAAAGTTTTTTATTATGAAACTGACCAGATGGGGATTGTTCATCATTCTAATTATATCCGGTGGTTTGAAGAGGCAAGGATTGATTTCCTGGAACAGATGAATTATCCATATGCAAGGATGGAGCAGGAGGGAATTATTTCTCCGGTTCTTTCAGTGGAGTGCGAATATTTGTCCATGGTGCATTTTGGAGATACTGTTGTCGTGGAAGTTTCTGTCGAGGAATTTAAGATGGTAAAATATAGCTTTTCCTATGTGGTCAAGGATGCCATAACCGGAGAAATACGTTGTAAAGGAAGGACAAGGCACTGTTTTCTCAACCGGGACGGGAAGCCGGTCATGATTAAAAAACAGTTTCCGGAGCTGTATCTTGCATTAAATGTTTCGGAGGGAAATGTATCTGAAGCGTAAAAAATGTTAATCCATAAGGAAAAGATGCCATATGGCATTTCTTCCTTATTGGGTCAGGTTACGAACGCTGCTTCGAACCGTGAGAGAGCATGGAAGCTTGATTTTTACAGGCGGACTGTTCTTGCCGTTAAGCAGATGGTAGATGATTCCTGCTCCGTAATATCCCATATGATAGGATGGTGTGTGAATGGTTGTAAGAGGCGGATTGGTATATCCGGCGGCATCTGTGTCATCAAATCCAATAATGGAAATGTCCTGTGGGACAGAATAACCACGGTCCGAAAGGGCACTCAGGGCACCGATGGCAATGGGGTCACTTGCGGCAAACAGGGCAGTTGGAAGCTTTTTCTTTCGAATCAGTGCCAGCATCATGTCATAACCGGATTTGGTGGAAAAACGGTCAAGAAGGACGTAATCCTGATAGGAAACATGATTCATTCTGCAATATTCTTCAAAATAATCTTTTCGTTTATCCTGGTAAAGAACATGACCATCCAGATATTCCTTTCCTCCCAGAAAGCCGATGGATTGGTGCCCATTCTGTACCAGATAGTCCAAAGCCTGAAACATGGCGTTCTTATAATCCAGATTGATGGTACTGACAGTATCGTCATTGATATCCATATCGATAAACAGAATTTTTTTACAGATTTTTTTTAAGGAGGCAATGTCTCTTGTTCCGAATTTTCCGATACAAATTAACGCATCGGCATCGCGCAGGGAATCCGAGTAGGAATAATCGGTTTTAAATGCACGGATGACGTTAATGTTATTTTTTATGCAGAAGTCTTCAATACCATGACGAATGTAGAGATAGTAGCTGTCTTCGATTTCCTGCTGCATGGAGAACCACTGTACAATCCCGATGGTAAAGGCGTTCTTTTGCATGGAAGTTTTGATTTTGCGTTTGTAACCAAGCTCGCGGGCAGCATCAATGACCTTCTGACGTGTTTCATCGGTAACACTTAAGAAGGGGTCATTGTTTAAAATGCGTGATACGGCACCGGAAGAAATACCGGTTTTTTGGGAAATGTCTTTTAGAGTTGCCATCTTTTTGTCCTCCTAAGAGTATTTGAAAATCGTGTAACTTATTGTATCAGGAAGTTTAATAAAATTTTAGTAAAATTTTACTAAAAAGTCAAGAAAGTTTAGTAAAAGAAAGTTGTGAATGAGATAAGATGAAGTATAATGGAATTAGAAATAAAAGATGATGGAGGTACGGCATGAAGAATTTGGGTGTGTTGAGAAATGAACTGGAGAACGGAATGTATGATGAACTGCTGAGGGATGTCTATGAGGATTCATCCATGACAGGGTATCAGAGGGAACGCTATGTTAATCTGTTAAATCTTTTTGAGAAAACTTTTGGAGAAAAGGAAGTAGAAATCTATAGTGCACCGGGCAGAAGTGAGGTGTGCGGTAACCATACGGACCATCAGAGAGGAGAAGTGCTTGCTACTTCCATTAATCTGGATGCCATTGCTGTTGTTTCAAGAAATTCAGAGAACAAGGTCCGGCTTGTATCAGATGGATATCCAATGATTACGGTAGATTTAACAGATATGACAAAGAAGAAGGAAGATAAGGGTTCTTCCGGTGGTCTGATTAAGGGTGTTGTAGCAGGACTTGTGGAAGCAGGATACCATGCGGATGGATTTGATGCATATGTAACCAGTGATGTGCTGATTGGCGCCGGTTTATCCTCTTCAGCGGCATTTGAAACCATTATTGGTACGATTATTTCCGGTCTTTTTAATGAAATGCAGATTAGTCCGGTAAAGATTGCCCAGGTAGGTCAATATGCAGAAAATGTATTCTTTGGGAAGCCTTGTGGATTGATGGATCAGATGGCTTGTTCCGTGGGAGGATTGATTCATATTGATTTTAAGGATACGAATGCACCGGTAGTTGAGAAAGTAAATGTTGATTTTTCGAAGTATGGGCACAGCCTTTGTATTGTGGATACCAAGGGCTCACATCAGGATCTGACCGATGATTATGCGGCAGTTCCTAAGGAAATGCGGGCAGTAGCGGAATATTTTGGAAAAGAGGTTCTGCGTGAAGTGGATGAGAAAGAATTTTATGCAAGGATTGCGGATGTCCGTAAAAAGACTAATGATCGCGCAGTACTCCGTGCAATTCATTTCTTTGAAGAAGAAAAACGAGTTGAAAACATTGTGAAGCATTTAAATGAAGGAGATTTTGAAACATTTCTTCAGATGATTACTCAGTCCGGCAATTCTTCTTTTAAGTATCTCCAGAATGTATATACCAGCAAGGATGTGAAGAATCAGGGAGTATCCATTGGACTTGCAGCAAGTGAAACAGCTCTTTGCAAAAAAGGTGCAACGAGAGTTCATGGCGGTGGCTTTGCCGGAACGATTCAGGCATTTGTGCCGGATGAGATGGTTTTAGCATATCGTGAATTTATGGACAGTGTTTTCGGAAAAGGTTCCTGTCATGTGCTGAAGGTTCGCAAATATGGCGGAATGAAGGTGCTGGCATAAGACTTTTCATGGCGGAGGTGTTGTTATGTATGAAAATATTGCAAAATTAGTACAGTATGGTCTGGATAAGGAATTAATCAAAAAAGAAGATAAAATTTATGCGACAAATCAGATACTGGCGGTCATGGGACTGGATGATTATGAAGAGCCTGAAGTGGTGGGGGATTATTCCAATCTGGAAGAAATTCTTAAGGGTCTCTTAAAAGAAGCCAGGGAACATGGACTTTTGGAAGAGGGAGTTGTGGCAGCGGATTTATTTGACACAAGGCTCATGAACTGCCTGATGCCAAGACCGAGTGAGGTCATTGATGAATTTAACCGTCATTATGCAAATTCTCCGAAGGAGGCGACGGATTATTTCTACAAGCTGAGCCAGGATTCAAATTATATCCGCAGGGAGAGAATTAAACGTGACATGAAGTGGACCGTGGACAGTGTCTATGGTGAGATTGAGATGAGTATTAATCTTTCAAAGCCGGAAAAGGACCCGAAAGCCATTGCGGCAGCAAAACTGATGAAGCAAAGCAGTTATCCAAAGTGTCAGCTGTGTGTGGAAAATGAAGGTTACGCCGGAAGGCTGAACCATCCGGCAAGGCAGAATCACAGAATTATTCCGATTACCATTAATGATACTCCGTGGGGATTTCAGTATTCCCCATATGTTTATTACAATGAGCATTGTATTGTGCTCTCGGCAGAACACAGTCCGATGAAGATTGATAAAATGGCATTTAAAAAGCTGTTTGATTTTATTACATTGTTTCCGCATTATTTTGTGGGTTCCAATGCAGATTTGCCGATTGTGGGCGGCTCCATTCTTTCTCATGAGCATTTTCAGGGCGGATGCCATGATTTTCCGATGGCAAAGGCTCCGGTGGAAAAGACATTTACCGTAAAAGGCTTTGAAGATGTGGAAACAGGGATTGTAAAATGGCCGCTTTCCGTTATCCGAATCCGTGGGGAGAAGGCAGAGCGTCTGGTGGAACTGGCGGACCATATTCTTAATACATGGAGAGACTATACGGATGAAGAAGCATTTATCTTTGCAAGAACGGATGGAGAGCCGCATAATACGATTACGCCGATTGCAAGAATGAGTCAGGGCAAATACGAACTGGATTTGACACTTCGTAATAATATTACCACGGAGGAATGTCCGCTTGGCGTTTTTCATCCGCATGCACAGTATCATAACATTAAGAAGGAGAATATTGGCCTGATTGAAGTGATGGGAGTTGCAATCCTTCCGGCAAGATTAAAGGAGGAGATGACGCTTCTTTCCGGATATCTTGCAAAGGGAGAGGATTTCTCCAATGAAGAATGTCTTGTAAAACATAAAAATTGGGTAGAGAATTTTAAGGGAAATTATGATATAATAGGAAAAAATGAGCAGGAAGTCATGAAGATTCTTCTTAAGGAAATGGGAAAAACGTTTGTGGGTGTCTTAGAGGATGCCGGTGTGTATAAATGCACGCAGCAGGGAAGAATGTTCTTTGACCGGTTTATAAACAGTTTGTAGGTGATATCATGTTTTCCCTGGTGGAAAAGAAACAGTTAAAAGACATCGTGGAACGGATTCTTCATGTACCGGGAAATTTTACGGGACCTGTCCTTGAAATGACCCTGGTACTTGACCATGAAAATGAAAAAGAGTATATTAAAGAAACCACCAAAGACATCATAACCACATTAAAATCCAAAGGAGAGATTTTTCGGAATGTGCGCCTGAATGTGGTGCAGTGGATGGATAATGAGCATTTTACCAATGAAGTGACAGCCATGTCACTTCTTTTAATGGATGGGTATTATGAGAATTATCAGGTGGTACCATATGAAAAACAGGCAGAATATCTTATGGCGTATCTGAAAAAATTTCATGCAAGGTCAAAGCTTGTGATAATTCTGTCCGATTCATTTTCCGTGGGCTCGAAAGAAGGGTTTATGCGGGAGGTAAAGCCGTTTCTGGAGAGGAAGACTATATTAGTAAAAAGGGGTGCCTTAATTGATTTACACCGTGACATTCAATCCATCACTGGATTACATTGTAAATGTGAATAACTTAAGTATCGGAAGTACGAACCGGGCACAGTCGGACATGGTTCTTGCCGGTGGAAAGGGAATTAATGTGTCATTGATTCTGAATACGCTGGGAGTGGATAGTACGGCAGTCGGATTTGTGGCAGGATTCACCGGAAGAGAAATTGTAAAAAGAGTGGAAGAAGCTGGATGCAGTAGTCGTTTTATCGAACTTTCAGAAGGTTTGTCCAGAATCAATATTAAGATTAAGGACCGGAAAGAGACCGAAATCAATGCAGCAGGTCCCAAGATTGAGAAGGAATATCTGGAGGAATTATGGAACATTCTGGAAGAGGTTGAAACGGGCGACATGATTGTGCTTGCGGGCAGTATTCCGGCATCTCTTCCGAGACAGATTTATGCAGACATTTTAAAACGAATGACACCAAAAGGTGTTAAGGTGGTTGTGGATGCATCCGGAACAATTCTGCATGATTTGATTAATTTAAAACCATATCTGGTAAAGCCGAATCAGGATGAACTGCATGAGTTATTTGATGTGCAGGTCAACACCATTGAAGAAGCCAAAAACTATGCCAGAAAGATGCGTGAAATGGGTGCAAGAAATGCCATGATTTCTCTTGGGGAAGTTGGTGCGGTTCTGGCAGCAGAAGATGGGAAAATCTATTCCTGCATGGCACCGAGAGGAAGTGCGGTAAATACGGTAGGAGCCGGTGATTCCATGATTGCAGGATTTATTACGGGAATGCTGGCGGAAGTAGGATATGAGGATGCCTTAAAGCTTGCCGTTGCGGCCGGCAGTGCAAGTGCATTTTCAAAAACGCTGGCAACACAGAAGGAAATCCAGGAGCTTTATGAGACGCTTAAGTAATATTGTATGTAAATTTGTAAAATATTTGTGAAATGTTTATAAAAAGTTGATTAATATTTTAATATTAATTGACTTTTTTGCTCATAAGTGAGAAAATAAAGACAAGGATTGTGAAAATAATCACTAAACAAATTATAAAGGAGTGTGCGTAAAATGAATCGTTTTGTATTGAATGAAACATCTTATCATGGAGCAGGTGCCATTAAGAGCATCGCAGATGAGGCAAAAGGAAGAGGCTTTCAGAAGGCATTTGTGTGTTCGGACCCGGATCTTATTAAGTTTGGTGTAACCAAGAAGGTTCTGGATGTGCTGGACGGAGCCGGACTTGCTTATGAAGTATATTCCAATATTAAACCAAATCCTACCATTGAGAATGTTCAGACAGGTGTTGAGAGCTTTAAGAAGTCCGGTGCAGATTATATTGTTGCCATCGGCGGTGGTTCCTCCATGGATACGGCAAAGGCAATCGGTATCATTATTACGAATCCGGAATTTGCAGATGTAAGAAGTCTGGAAGGCGTTGCACCAACCAAGAATCCTGCAGTTCCGATTATTGCGGTTCCTACAACGGCAGGTACGGCAGCAGAAGTTACCATTAACTATGTTATTACGGATGTTGAGAAGAATCGTAAGATGGTTTGTGTGGATGTTCATGACATTCCGATTATTGCAGTTGTTGACCCTGACATGATGTCAACCATGCCGAAGGGACTTACCGCAGCAACCGGTATGGATGCTCTTACGCATGCAATTGAAGGATATATTACAAAGGGTGCATGGGAATTGTCAGACATGTTCCACTTAAAGGCAATTGAAATCATTGCAAAGAATTTACGAGGTGCCGTAGATAATACTCCGGAAGGAAGAGAAGGAATGGCACTCGGACAGTATGTTGCCGGCATGGGATTCTCCAATGTAGGTCTTGGTATTGTTCATTCCATGGCACATCCGCTGGGTGCACTCTATGACACACCACATGGTGTTGCCAATGCCATTATTCTTCCGACAGTCATGGAATATAATGCACCTGCAACCGGTGACAAGTATAAATATATTGCACAGGCAATGGGCGTGGAAGGAACTGACAAGATGTCCGTGGAAGAGTATCGTAAGGCAGCAATTGATGCGGTTAAGAAGCTTTCACAGGATGTTGGTATTCCGGCAGACCTTAAGGAAATTGTAAAACCGGAAGACATTCCGTTCCTGGCACAGTCTGCATTTGATGATGCATGCAGACCTGGCAACCCAAGAGATACTTCCGTTGAGGAAATTACGGAGCTTTATAAGAGCTTGATGTAATCAGGTGACTACATAATAGAATCTTTTTTGAAGTAAGAAAAACGCCCGGCAGAAATGGCCGGGGGTCGTAAGAAAGTAATATCGTGTTTTCACAGGAACGGCATGGCTTCGGTCATGCCGTTTCCTCTTTCACAAGTTCATTCAGCG
>CAMEUH010000064.1 GCA_945938055.1 uncultured Eubacteriaceae bacterium
AACATGAGATGTATTGAAATTTGTATAGTTCATTAAAATCTACATAACCATTAATGATAAACTTTAACATGAGATGTATTGAAATTCATTATAACCTTTTTCATATATATCGTTAAAAAAGATAAACTTTAACATGAGATGTATTGAAATTGTTATTCCTTCTTTCTATTTTTTAATTTTAGACTGATAAACTTTAACATGAGATGTATTGAAATACACGGTAACCAATCGGCTTAACCAAAGAAGGGTCTAGATAAACTTTAACATGAGATGTATTGAAATTCTATTTTAGCAAGGTTGATCGTTTTTATCATTCTTGATAAACTTTAACATGAGATGTATTGAAATGTTTAAAAAACTTACTTTCACACCTGGCATATGCTGATAAACTTTAACATGAGATGTATTGAAATTGAGAAGAATATCGGATAAGATGCTAAAGTATTAGATAAACTTTAACATGAGATGTATTGAAATTACTTGACAGGATGAGTCCGGAACAGCTTGCAAATGATAAACTTTAACATGAGCTGTATTAAAATAGATTGTCAGGAGAGCGCCCTCTAGGGGTGGGAGAAAATTTTAATATGAAATGATGTATTGAAAATAGAATATTTGTTTAAATCACCAGTTGCATTAATCCTCCATCTGTGATAAGATTCTCTGTGGGAAAAACATCTGTATTTCTTAGAAAAACAAATTCCCGTTATTTTATATGGAAAAGGGCATTTTTATGCAGGAAAAAGACAATTACTATGTGGTGAAGCAGAAGGCACTGCCAGAGGTTCTTCTTAAAGTGGTTGAGGCAAAAAGGCTTTTGGAATCACAAAGGGCAATGACGGTACAGGAAGCTACGGATAAGGTGGAGCTTAGCCGAAGCTCCTTTTATAAGTATAAGGATGATATTTTTCCGTTTCGGGATAATACCCGCGGAAAGACGATAACATTTGTCATTCAGATTGATGACGAGCCGGGATTATTGTCTCAGGTGCTTGGGAAGATTGCGGAATATAAGGCAAACATCCTGACAATTCACCAGACCATTCCAATTAACGGAATTGCATCCCTGACATTAAGTGTGGATATTTTAAATGAAACAGGGGACTCGTCAAGAATGATTGGAGAAATCGAGCAGCTTAGAGGCGTTCATTATCTCAAGATTTTATCACGTGAATAGCAGCTAAATTTGCGGCATGAGGAGCCGTTTGAATGAGAGAAAAAGACAAAAGGGTAAGATGGAGGAAGAAATGGTAAATATTGGAATATTAGGTTATGGTACGGTTGGTTCCGGAGTTGTGGAAGTAATTAATACAAATCAGGAGTCTATCAACAAAAAGGCAGGAACTCAGATTCATGTAAAGTATGTTTTGGATCTTAAGGATTTTCCGGGAGATCCGATTCAGGAAAAGATTGTTCATGATGTGAATATTATTCTGGATGATCCATCAGTCAATGTGGTTGTAGAAGTAATGGGCGGTGTGGAACCGGCGTATACCTTTGTAAAGAAGGCACTTCTTAGCGGCAAAAGTGTGGTAACCTCCAATAAGGCGCTGGTTGCAAAACATGGAGCAGAACTTCTTGAAATTGCAAGAGAAAAGAAGCTTAATTTCCTGTTTGAAGCTAGTGTTGGCGGCGGTATTCCTGTAATTCGACCGTTAAATCAGTCACTTACGGCAGATGAAATCAAGGAAATTGCAGGAATTCTTAATGGTACAACCAACTATATTCTTACAAAAATGGATAAGGAAGGACTGTCCTTTGACACAGTTTTAAGAGAAGCGCAGGAAAAGGGGTATGCGGAAAGAAATCCGGAAGCTGATGTGGAAGGTTATGATGCATGCCGTAAAATAGCAATACTTTCTTCGCTGGCATATGGTTTCCAGGTAGATTTTGAAGATATCCATACAGAAGGAATCACAAAGATTTCTGACATGGATTTTAAATATGCAGAAAAGCTGGGACGTTCCATTAAACTGATTGGAATGAGCCGGAAGGAAGCTGACAAGGTTTATGCGATTGTTGCTCCGTTCATGATTACACCGGATCATCCGTTGTATTCTGTAAATGATGTGATTAATGGCATTCACATTACCGGAAACATGGTAGGAGATGTAACTTTTATCGGTGCCGGTGCAGGAAAACTTCCAACGGCAAGTGCGGTTGTAACAGATGTCGTGGATTGTGCAAAGCACCTTGGAACGAATATTATGTCTTTCTGGAGCAGGGAAAAGCAGGAACTTGCTGATATCAGCAAGACTTCACGTGCATTTTATGTGCGAATCAAAGGAAGCAAGGAAGATAAGCTGGATGCAGTAAAGAAAGCCTTTGGTAATGTACAGATAGTAGAACTGGAGAATGTTAATGATGAATTTGCTGTTGTAACAGAAGTGATGGAAGAAGGCAGATTTGAAAATGCAGCTGCAACACTGGATTGTCTGGTAAACCGCATCAGATTGTGGTAATCAATAGGAATCTTGCAGAATGACATGCTAATTTGGAGGCAGATATGAAATATATTGTAGTTTTAGGCGATGGAATGGCTGATGAGCCAATAGAGGAACTGGGTGGAAAGACACCTCTTGAATATGCAGATACACCGACTATGGATAAGTACTCCAAAATGTCGGAAGTTGGAATGGTACATACGATACCGGATGGAATGTCGCCGGGCAGTGATACGGCAAATCTTGCAGTTTTAGGCTATAATCCAAGACAGTATTATACCGGACGTTCCCCATTGGAAGCGTTAAGTATCGGTGTGGACATGAAGACTACAGATGTGGCACTTCGTTGTAATATTGTAACGGTATCAACGGATGATAAGCCATATGAAGAAAAGACAATCATAGACCATAGCTCCAGCGAAATTTCCACGGAGGATGCAGCTGTTCTTTTGGATGCTGTCCGTAAAGAATTAGAAAATGATACTTACAAATTCTATGTAGGAACAAGCTATCGTCATCTTACCATTTGGGATAAAGGAGAAGTAGTGCCGCTTACGCCGCCTCACGATATTCTTGGAAAGGTAATTGGAGAATATCTTCCACAGGATGCAGTACTTCGTGAGATGATGAAGAAAAGTTATGATATTCTTTCCAATCATCCGATTAACGTAGAACGTATGAAAAAGGGGCTTAATCCTGCAAATTCCATCTGGTTCTGGGGTGCTGGTACAAAGCCTTGTGTAACTTCTTTTGAAGAAAAGAACCACAAAAAAGGAGTTATGATTTCTGCGGTTGATTTGCTTAAAGGGATAGCAGTGGGAGCAGGAATGAAAGTGGTAGTGGTAGAGGGAGCGGACGGTTCTCTTCATACCAATTATGAAGGGAAAGCAGATGCAGCAATTAAGGCACTTCTTTCCGATGGCTATGACTTTGCATATATTCATGTGGAAGCACCGGATGAAATGGGTCATCAGGGAAGTTATGAAAGAAAGATTCAGGCAATTCAGTTTTTGGATGAGAGAATCATTAAGCGGGTAATTGATGCGTTTGAACAGTCTGGCGAGGATTTCAGAATGCTTATCATGCCGGATCATCCTACACCGGTGCATCTTCGTACCCATACAAGTAATCCGATTCCGTACATGCTATATGACAGTTCCGATAAAAAGAACGGAAAGTATGACTATAATGAAAAATGCGGTAAAGAAAGCGGAATCTTTGTGGAAGAAGGATATACCCTGATTAATAAGTTATTTGAAAAATAAATGATAGAAAACTCCCTGCATCTGGAATGGTTTCATTCCTTTATGCAGGGAGTTTTTGTATTCTTTGGAAGGATTATTGGTTCTCCTGTATCTTATCACGGCCGCCCATACCTCCGCGACCACCCATGTTTCCATGGTTTCCCATGGCACCCATGCCAGAACCATAGATGGTAGAAGTCATTTCAATGGATGTATTTTCTGTTCCGGTAGATAAGGTATAGGTCTCACCAACCTGAATGTCTGGTGTGCTGATTAAAATACTGTTGTAACTCTTTGAAGGAGTGTACTTGGTAATTACATTACCAGAGGCATCTGTTAAAATGGCTGTAGTTTCAGCTTTCTGCGTGGATTGGATATTTGCAAGAATGGAACATTGTGTGGAGTCGCTGCCAAAATTCTGTGCCATGCCGCTAAATCCAAATGCGATTATTGTTCCACCGGTTATCATAGCACTTTGATTATAATCAAGAGCACCGTTTCCACTATTTTCCGGTCCCTCGATAATAATCTCGCCTCCATTTACCGTAAGGGTTCCGTTGGAATCAATACCATCACCAGAGGCATTTACGTAAAGTATTCCACCATTAATGATAATACTGCTGTTCTCGCCAGAAAAACGGTCATTTTCTGCCATCATACTGCTTTGGTCATTTCCTCCTGCGGCATTGATTCCGTCATCGCTTGAAACAATCTGAATCGTACCACCGTCAATGGTAATGTATTGTGCCTCCAGACCTTCATAACAGCGAGAAACATTAAGAACACCATCACGCACCCAGAGATGGCTGTCGGCATGAAAGGCATCATCACCAGCAGTTATGTTAAAAGTTCCGCCTTCTAACTGAATGGTAGAAGAGGCATCCAGACTATCGCTTTCGGTTGTAATGTCAAAAGTGCCTCCGGAAATGTAGATAAAACCCTTGGATGTATCATCGGTATTTTTACTATGAATCCCATCCTTTGTGGCATTTAACGTAAACGTTCCATCAGCAATCCGGACGCTGTCCTTCCCGGAAATGGCACTGGATGATGCGGTGATGTGGTAAATACCTCCAGTAATTACAAGGTCATCCTTGGATACAATTCCGTGACCTGCAGGGGACGTAATCTGCAGAGTTCCACTTCCGTTAAGGGTAAGGTCTGACTTGGAGAAAATAACAGAATCAATGTTATACTCATTTTCCTCGAAGGTTCCTCCATTTGAAAGAAGATTGGTGCTTCCTTCCGAAAGTGTGATGAAAACTTTGTCGGCCTTTTTAATAAAGATAGCGGCGCTATTATCGGAATGGATATTTACGCCATTTAGTACCAGCTGTATCTTTGCAGAATCATCTGCATCAATGACAATCTGTCCGTTCCCTAAAGAGCCGGATAAAATGTAACAGCCTTCACTGGATAGGGTAACAGATTCGTCTGCCAGGGTAATCTGTGTGGCAGAAGAAACGTCATATTCTGTTTTGCTGTCACGTTCCGTGAACATTTCATCGGCGTTTAAGGTGATAAACTCGCCACTTGTGGATAAGGCAATTGTATTGCTTGAAGTATCTGAAAATGTTTCCGGTTCATTTGCGACTGTATCTGCATTTTCTTTTGCTGTGGTATTGGAACTGCATCCGGTTGTGGCAAAAATCATGCCAAAGGAGAGGAATACAGCAAGCATTTTTCTTAAATGAAAATTCAAATTAGAGTTCATACAGATTCGCCTCCTGTCTTGAAATACTGATTTCTAAATTTCCATTTCGGCAGCGAAGTGCATCAATGAAGGCCTTTTCATCAGCCGGATTTTTCATGGTAATATTATAGGTTAATTTAAACAGGCTTCCCATGTTGGTAGTTTTAACGGATGTAATTTCGTGTTGTGAAGTGTATTGTTCCAGAATTTCATCAAATACTCCACAGTAGTCCAAATCTTCCGGAATGGTGATACGAAGAGATTTGTCGGGAACAGGGCGGTTTATGTGTTTTAAGTTTATGTGGCTAAAAAGGAGCATTGCTATTCCAAGAATAAAAGTAAATAGTACGGCATATCCCAGATATCCCATGCCGCAGATGAGACCGGAAGCCATGGCAAGGAACAAAGTTCCAATGTCTCTTGCACTACCAGGAACAGAACGGAAACGTACCAGACTAAAGGCGCCTGCAACAGCAACCCCTGCGCCAACATTCCCGTTTACCATCATAATGATGACACAGACGATGGCAGGAAGCAGGGAAAGCGTTAAGACAAAGCTTTGGGTAAAACGTCCGCTTCTGGCATAGATAAAAGCAAGAAAAATGCCAATTACAAGTGCCATGGAAAGACAGAGCAAAAACTCCGGGATGGCAATGGCAGATACTGTTGTAGAATCAAAAACTCCTTGAAATAATGTATTAAGCATAATGATATAATCCTCCGTTTTCTTTCTTTTCAAAAATAGCTTTATAAGCTGATCCGTATTTGGAAAAAGATGTCTTAAAAATTTTTTCCCGACTTAAAATCTGTACCAGCCACATCGGAATGGCACCCGATGTTTTAATCTCCATGAGAATCTGGTCATTTTCCAAAAGCGGCATTCCATAGATTCCCTTACAAAGAGAAAGGTCATAATTGCGCCATAGAATCTGATTATCAAAGGTAATGCGAAAATCCTGATTACATTTGGAATAAAAGGCTTCCCGCTGGTAGGAAAGCAGTACCGAAGGACGAATCTCATTGTAAAAAGAAAGAAAATAATCAATCTCTCTCGTAATCTGACTGTCCGGCGCAGGTTTTCCACGAAGAAGATAATCGTCAGCGTTATGCTGTGTCATTGCAATCCGGCGTTTGTATACAATGGAATCATATTTCTTCTTAAGTTCCACAAATACTAACGAATCACTATCTGCAGTGCCGTAGCTCCGAAGCCTCAGCTTTTCCTTGTAAACAGGATGCTCTAAGGAACGGCGTACCAGCAGATAGTCAGGGGTGTCAAAATATAGGCTCAAAATGGTACTACGTCCATGGATATCAGCCATCATGTACGAATCCATTTCTTTTTTAATCATCTCATATTGTACTTTATTAATCAGATATTTGATTTCGTAGCGTTTAAAAATCATCTGGTCACTCATATTAAATCTCCTTTCGATGATATGAGTTTAACAGGTGAACCTTAAATGGAATTTAAAAAAGGGGAAATTTATAGGATGGATTTTTTGTGCTGACGTTGTCGGGTTCTCCTGCCAGATGTGGGGCGACTATGGGAAGGGGCTGGGATACCGGGGGCAGAACCATATGCGAGTTACGAATTGTGGTTTTCTAATACAATACATTTTATTTATTGGTAAGTGACGAGAACGCTTGCAATTGCCCATCCTTGGGCAAGAGCAAGCTCAATCCGCCGTCCTGGCGGATTGTCTCTGAAAAATAAAGTATTGTATAAGAAAAGCCTACAATTCTCCACAAGCATATGGTTCTGCCTCCGGTATCCCAGCCCCTTCCCATAGTCGCCCCACATCCGGCAGGAGAACCCTCTGAGTCGTCATGTGTCTAAAGTATATTGAAATTTTGCCAAGGAATAGGATGTTCGAAGTGGTGATGCCACGGAGTGTGTTCTGCCTGTCCCCAAGCGGTATGTTTGTGGAGAATTGTAGGCTTTTCTTACACAATACCTTGATATCCAGAGACAATCCGCCAGGACGGCGGATTGAATCTGCTCTTGCCCATGGAGGGGCAATAGCAGATGTTCTCGTCACCAATTAATATACAAAATGTATTGTGTTAGAAAACCACAATTTGTAACTCACATACCGCTTGGGGACAGGCAGAACACACTCCGTGGCATCACCACTTCGGTCATCCGTCCCCTGCTCCCAACTTATTTATAAGATAATCGTAAAAAGAATGGATTTTCCGGTATCGCTTTTTGCCGTAATTTTGCCTTTATGTGCATGGACGATTGCCTGTGCCACGGAAAGGCCGATTCCGTAGCCACCGGTGGAGGAGTTTCTGGAAGCGTCAGGACGGTAAAAGCGTTCAAAGAGAATGTTATAATTGCCGGCCGTTAATCCGTCGGCTTCATTTTCTAATTTTAAAATTCGGTTTTTGCGGTCAGATTTTAAAGTCATTTTAATGGTGCTTTCTTCGGAAGAATATTTCATGGCATTATCCAGAAGCAGTGAAACAAGCTGGCGGACGGAAGCTTCGTTTCCATGCAGCGTCATGTCCGGTTCAATGTCAAGAGAAAGCTTTCTGTTTTTGGACAGGGCAACTGCTTTGAATGGCTGGGCAGTGTCAAGAACTGCATCGGAAAGAGAAAAATCTGCCATGGTAAGCGTGGTTCCTTCCTCATCCATTCGTGAGAGGAAAACCAGTTTTTCGGTAAGGGAAGCCAGTCGCTTAATTTGTTTACGGATGCTCATAGTCCATTCATTTTCACCGTTTTCCATTTCAAGTACCTCGGTATTGGCATCAATAATGGTAAGCGGTGTCTTGATTTCATGGCTTGCATCGGTAATAAAACGTTTTTGCTTCTCATAGCTTTCTGCAACCGGTTTTACCAGTATTTTTGAAAAAACTACCACAAGAATGAATACAAGCAGGAGTCCGATGAAACTGATTAAAATACTGACTGTTAAAAAGGAATGAAAAGAGTTTAGTTCCCGTTCGCAGTCAAGAAAAATGTAAAGGATGCATTCCGCTCCGGAATCGTCTGTAAAGGTAACGGCACGGTATTTATAGTGCTCCTGATAGCCGGAATATTTTTCTTTACTGTAAAGAGTTTGCGCATAAAAAACGGCATCTGCGGAAGAAATGGCAGCAATTTTTCCGGTATCCGTTGAAATCACACTTCCGTCATTTGCGAGGCTGACTGAAAAATATCTGGTTTCAAATGGAGTCTCCTGGGAGAGTGTTGGATGTGGTTTGCGCGTTTTGACATTATCGTCGTCCGTTTGTGGTTTGCCAGGTGTTAAAAAGGACTGTGAGGAAGAATTTTCATCTGGCATGGTGTCGCGGAAGGAACCTGGCGTGATGTCAGGAAAATGTCCTTTATTTTCGGCAAGGATAGAAAGCCTTGCATTTGCTGTTTCATTGACGTGCATGTAATTGGCAATATTGATGCTTCCAATCAGAAGAATCAGAACCAAAGCCATGGAGCCCATGGCAATGGCAATAAATTTATACTGTAATTTTTGAATCATTTTGTACCTCCAGAGAATATCCAACTCCACGGGTTGCCTTGATGGACACATTGGCATTCAGTTCAGTAAGTTTTTTACGCAGATAAGAAATGTAGACCCATACCACATTCAATTCAGCGTCACTGTCATATCCCCAGATTTTATCCATGAATTGCTCAGCAGAAATAATCTGACCCGGATTTATCATAAGCATTTCCATCATCTGAAATTCTTTTCCGGCAAGGCGGAAGGTGATTTTTCCATTGCTTCCATTTTCATTGGATGTAAGCTGATAGGTAGTTCGGTCAAGACTGATGTTTCCCGCAGTCAGAATGGAATCGGTTGTTTCACTTTGTCGTCTTGTCATGGCGCGGATTCTTGCCAGTAGTTCCTTCATGGAAAATGGTTTTGTCAGGTAATCGTCTGCTCCGCTATCGAGACCATTTACCCGGTCGTCAATTTCAGACCGGGCAGTCAGCATGAGAATAGGAATGGAATTTCCGGCGGCGCGCACTTTTTTCAACACCGTTATGCCATCCATTTTTGGCATCATAATATCAAGAATTGCTCCGTCATAAATGCCGGTTTCCAGATAATCGAGGGCATCCTGCCCATTATAAACGGCATCTACGGAATAGTTGTTGTGTTTTAGAACTGTGAAAAGAGCATGGGATAATTCCTGCTCATCCTCCGCAAGTAAAAGTCTCATGATAATTTCCTCCGTAAAATGTTAAATCTGCTGCAATCGGGAAAACATTATTTGAAAAGTATTCCTGTGCATTCAGGCTATTTTCTTACAGATTAGCATAGGAACCTTAAATCAGGTTAAAAATTAAAAAGGTATTTAATCTTACTTAATTCTAATCAATCATAATCCATTCACTTTATCCTTGCAAGTTTCTTTTGGAATGGATATAATAAGCCTATATGAAAGTATGGAAAATACATTTTCATAAATACATCATGGAGGAAAGAAACGTGGCAAGAGAGATGATTATTGTCCTGGATTTTGGCGGACAGTACAATCAGTTAATCGCAAGACGTGTCCGTGAGTGTAATGTGTACTGCGAGGTGCATCCGTACACCATGAGTCTTGATAAGATTAAGGAAATGAATCCTAAGGGAATTATTTTTACCGGCGGACCGAACAGCGTTTATGGTGATGATTCGCCAAGATGCAGCAAGGAAATTTTCGAAATGGGTATTCCAATTCTTGGTATCTGTTATGGTTCCCAGTTAATGTCATACATGCTTGGCGGCAGCGTAAAGACTGCTCCGGTCAGCGAATACGGAAAGACCGAAGTGGATGTTGACACCACAAGCAAATTATTTAAGGGCGTTACGGCAAAGACTATTTGCTGGATGAGCCATACCGATTATATTGAAAAGGCACCGGATAACTTTAAGATTGTGGGTCATACTCCGGTATGTCCTGTTGCGGCAATGGAAAATGAAGCAGCAAATCTTTATGCCGTGCAGTTCCACCCAGAGGTAATGCATACCCAGGAAGGCATAAAAATGCTTTCTAACTTTGTGTATGACATCTGCAAATGCTCCGGTGACTGGAAGATGGATTCTTTTGTGGAAACCACCATCCAGCAGATTCGTGAAAAAGTTGGTTCCGGCAAGGTGCTCTGCGCACTTTCCGGCGGCGTGGATTCTTCCGTGGCAGCAGTCCTTCTTGCAAAGGCAGTTGGAAAGCAGCTTACCTGTGTATTTGTAGACCACGGTCTTCTTCGTAAAAACGAGGGCGATGAGGTTGAGGCTGTATTCGGTCCGGATGGCCCGTATGATTTGAACTTTATCCGTGTAAATGCGCAGGAGCGTTTTTATGGAAAATTAGCCGGTGTCACAGAACCGGAACAGAAGAGAAAGATTATCGGCGAAGAATTCATTCGTGTCTTTGAAGAAGAGGCTAAGAAAATCGGTGCCGTGGACTATCTGGTTCAGGGAACCATTTATCCGGATGTGATTGAGAGTGGTCTTGGAAAATCCGCGGTAATTAAGAGCCACCATAATGTAGGCGGACTTCCGGATTGTGTGGACTTTAAGGAGATTATTGAACCGCTTCGTTTACTTTTTAAGGATGAGGTCAGAAAAGCCGGCCTGGAACTTGGCATTCCGGAGTATCTGGTTTACCGTCAGCCATTCCCTGGTCCTGGTCTTGGAATCCGTATTGTCGGAGAAGTAACTGCTGAGAAGGTTAAGATTGTGCAGGATGCGGATTACATCTACCGTGAGGAGATTGCAAAGGCCGGACTGGATAAGGGTCTGGGTCAGTATTTCGCAGCACTTACGAACATGCGGTCCGTTGGTGTCATGGGGGATGAGAGAACCTATGATTATGCGGTTGCGTTAAGAGCAGTAACCACGTCTGATTTCATGACGGCAGAAGCTGCGGATATTCCTTATGAGGTGCTTCAGCGGGTTATGACGAGAGTGATTAATGAAGTGAAGGGCGTCAACAGGGTAATGTATGATTTGACGAGTAAGCCGCCGGGGACGATTGAGTTTGAATAGTAGCCACAAGTCTGGGAAGCCTTATAAACAGGGCATTCCCGGACTTTTTCTTTTGCTCTGCT